>VXTA01000281.1:0-1794 GCA_009837685.1 Chloroflexota bacterium
GCAATTTCGGGAACCATGATGATTGCACGGCGCCCGATCGCGATGCATGCTTCAACAGCTCGTAGATACACCTCCGTTTTTCCGCTGCCCGTCACACCGAAAAGTAGGAACTTACTCGACGCCCCTTCGTTAGAGGTGTAGTTGGTGGAGTCCAGAGTTGGAATTTCGAGGATGCTTTCGGTGATAATGTCTACGGCAGTTTTTTGCTCGGGCGTTAGGTCCAACGGTATGGCATCCTGCGCTATGTAGTTAGTCGATTGATCCCGTTCCTCGCGTTTCTGAATGAGGCGTACAGTTTTTTCATCGACGACAGCCTTGACGATTTGGTTCCCGAATTCGGTGGTTAACTCGGCACGGGAGACTGGCTTAGCTTTATTGGCCAGATACCGGATCAATTCCGCTCGTCGATAGGCGCGCCTCCTGTCGTAAGCTTCAGCGGTCAATTTGGCTTGTTCGCCGTATTCGGGCAACGTAATGTAAGTCCTGTAGATAGCGCGTGCGCGCGGACGTTCCCAGATCGACTCCTCGACCGCGATACCGTTTCGCACCAATGCGTCGAGGTGTCGTTCCCTAGACCTACCAATCCGCCTAACAAGGCGGTCACGGCGAATCCGACCTTGGGATGGCAATTCATTGAGCACTGCGTGCTGGTCAGCGGATATGGAAAATCCAGTTAAGAGTTGATCAACACGTTCCGCCAACTCGCTACGTGACACCCAAATGTGAAGTTGCTGGTTAGCACCTGGCGGCAGCATCGGAACGCAGGCGCGGAAAATGTTCGTCCGATAGTAGTCCGCGATCCAAACCGCGGTTCTTAGGAGATGCTGGGAGATGAACGGGCCGTCATCGACAACGCTATCGATTTCGCGGATGTTGTCGGTGTCGCAGGTTTCGGATACCGAAATTGCTATTCCTTGTATGGGACGATAACCGAACGGCACCCAAAGCAAATCTCCCGGTTGAACGGTTAGGTCCTCGGGAACCGCGTAGGTGTACGTGCGAAGTCGATCCCTATCTGAGAAGTCAACTGCTACCTCGACGAACATGTTTGATGCGTAATTTCGGCGCGCGATTGATGACGCGACACGTTACGGATGGTTCCCGCACGAAACTAAGGTTAGTTGGCGAAGGTAATTAGTTGCCAACGCCTGTGGATGGACGTTCCGTCCGCTGAAGCGCCGGCCCCCGTATCGTAGTACGGGGCAGGCTTCGCCGGAATGACGGGAGCGATCAGCGTCGCTCCTTGATGCGAGCGTGACGACCGGTCAAGCCGCGGAGGTAGTACAGACGGGATCGTCGGACCTTGCCTCGACGAGTGACCTTGACGGATTCGAGCAATGGACTGTGGTATGGAACAATGCGCTCCACGCCGATGCCGTACGAGACACGACGAACTTTGAAGGTGGACCCGGGGTTCGGGATCTTGTCGTCGCGGTAACGTCCAGCGATGACATTGCCTTGGAATGCCTGCACACGCGTGCGGTCGCCTTCTCGAATGACCATATTTACAGTGACGGTATCGCCCGGCTGAAACTCGTCGATCTGCGCCTTCGGGCGGGTTTTGAGCATTTCAGTCGGATTCATGGCGTTACTATTCCTGCGGCAGCGGTTATCTGGGCTGTTGTTGGTCGGCGCACCGTCCAAAGCGGAGATGGGCGTTGGCAAATCTAGGTGTGCGCGCCAAATGTTTAAGTATATTTCACTGCTTCAGCGGTTTAGCCGACGGCGTCGCGTAATCCATCACCCATCCGACAACTCAGCCAACTCTTCGCCACGCTGATAGGCGGCCAATAC
>VXTA01000281.1:1804-11306 GCA_009837685.1 Chloroflexota bacterium
GCCGTCGTTCCTCCGGGAGACGTCACCATATTTCGCAGTTCCGCAGGATGCTTGCCCGTTTCTTTGGCCAACGCCGCGCTGCCTAACACCATTTGGATCGCCAACTCACGAGCGTCAGTATTCGTCATTCCAAGCTGTACCGCCCCATCGATCAGTGCTTCGATGAAAACGAAGACGTAGGCTGGACCGCTGGCACTCAGCGCGGTTGCGATATCGACGAGTTTTTCATCCTCGAAGTAGACCTGCACGCCGAACGACTCGAGCATCTTTCCTGCGAACTCTCGCATCTCGTCGGATACTGTTGGAGTAGCGGTCCAAGCCGTCGCCCCAATGCCGACTTGGCTGGGGGTATTCGCCATAATCCGAATGAGACGGTCACAGCCGATCTGATTAACAATCGTGTTCGCCTGGACACCCGCCATGATCGACATGAATGTGACGCGCTCGGAACTTTTAGCGACGTTAGCGATTTCATCGGCGACTTCGGCAAGTTGCTGAGGTTTAACTGCAAGAACGGCAAGGTCAGCGGAAAGCACTGCGTTGACGTTGTTCGCCGCGACGGTGACGCCGTAAGTGTCAGCGAGATACAGAGCGCGTTCAGGTATCGGCTCGCTGACGGTGATGTTGACATCGAGAGCGGCCTCTTTCATGCCGGAGATAATGGCTTCGGCCATTACTCCGCCGCCGATGAATGAAACATTCATTGCTGATGCGTCCGCATTGATTCGCTGTCCATAAGTAACCGACGCGCCCGCAAATGAGGGTTTGCCGCTGTGTTGTCGATTATATGGATCGCCTATCGCATCTCATTCCGATTCGCTGCACGATTCCGTTCATCAACGGTTTCTGTTTGCGCGTTGTATGATTGCGTACCCCATACTCGTTGGCAGACTGCGGACGTCGATCTAAGCCTGACACGCCACTTGAAACTGGCTGTCGGGTGTTTTCGCGCGTTCGGGCCGTCTAACCCGCATGGATATCACGTTATGTCGCAGATAATCATCGAAGATCTGATCAAACAATTTCGAGTCTCTGAACGCGACGCCGGAATGTGGGGCGCAATTCGGGGGATCGTCAAGCGGCGCTATCACACGATCAACGCTCTCGATGGTGTCAGCTTCTCGATAGAACCGGGAGAGTTGGTCGGCTACATCGGTCCAAACGGCGCCGGAAAATCGACGACCGTAAAAGTGATGTCCGGCATCCTCGTTCCGGATGCTGGGCGTTGTGAAATCTTGGGTCGCGTGCCTTGGCGGAATCGCACAGAGCACGTGGGTCGGATCGGTGTGGTATTCGGGCAACGTACCCAGCTTTGGTGGGACTTGCCGGTCATCGAATCGTTTGATCTTCTGCGAGACATCTATCGCATCCCGCGTAACGAATACGCCAGGAATCGCGATGAGTTCATCGCGGTTTTGAATATCGAAGCCTGCTTGGATGTTCCGGTGCGTCAGCTGAGCTTGGGACAAAGAATGCGTTGCGATCTTGCGGCGGCGTTGCTTCACTCTCCCGACATCCTTTTCCTCGATGAGCCGACCATTGGCATGGACGCGGTGTCGAAACTCGCATTCCGCGAATTCATCAAGCAGTTCAATCAGAAACGCGGCACGACCGTCATATTGACGACCCACGACATGGACGATATTGAAGTCATATGCGACCGAGTAATGATCATCAACGATGGCAAGATCGTTTCCGACGGAACCCTTGATGAACTGCGACGACGCGTGACATTGGAACGTCGATTGGTAGTCGAATTGGTCGACAACGTTAGTGAGCACACTATCCATCCGCTTGCAAATCTCGCAAGTCGCGACGGTAAGCGAATTCACATCCAGTTCGACCCACATCAGATTTCTGCGGCGGATCTGATAGCGCACGTCACATCCCAGAATCAGGTTCAGGACCTTTTCGTCGAGAATCCGCCGATCGAGGAGACGATCGCGCGCATCTACGAGGACCAGGCGACTTGATCAGCTACTGGGCAATTGTCAGCGCTCGGTTCAGGAGCCTGTTGCAGTACCGGTCAGCGGCTTTGGCAGGGCTGGTTACCCAGATCGTTTGGGGCATGATCCGAGTCATGATCTTCCAAGCTTTCTATAGTTCGACCAACGCTGAGCAGCCGATGGACGGGAGCGACGTCGAGACCTACATCTGGCTCGGTCAGGCATTTCTCGCGGCGTTGCCTTGGAATATAGACACGGATTTGCGCTCATTAATCAGGTCTGGCGGCATAGGTTACGAATTGATACGGCCTGTCGATCTCTATTCGTACTGGCTCAGTCGTGCACTCTCTTGGCGAACCGCGCCGATGTTGATGCGCGCGATCCCGCTGCTGATATTCGCGTTTGTCGTCATGGGCATGTCACCCCCGGTTTCTTGGGCTGCTGCAGCAGCTTTCTTTGTCTCGATGTGTGCGGCGATCCTGTTGAGCAGCGCGATCACGACGTTTCTGAACGTGACGATGTTGTGGACGATTACCGGGGACGGTGTGACTCAGATGACGTTCGGCTTGGTTTTGATTTTCTCTGGGATGCTGGTGCCGCTCCCGCTCTACCCTGATTGGTCGCAACCGATCATCAACGCGATGCCATTCAGAGGTCTTGTCGATACGCCTTACCGGTTGTATTTGGGGCATATTCCGGTGTCTGAATTTGCGGGGGTTTTGACGCATCAGTTGGTCTGGATCTTGGCGTTTATAGTTGCCGGACGGATCGCCATGGCGAGAGCGTTGCGCAGAGTGGTGGTGCAAGGAGGATGAAGATGCTGGACAGTCTTTTCATTTACAGGCGGTTTCTAGCCGTTTCGCTTCGGGCGCAGATGCAGTACAAAGCGTCGTTCCTGATGCAACTCGGTGGTCGCTTGATCATCACTGCTGGGGAGTTCATGGCGATTCTTGTGCTTTTCGATCGATTCGATTCGCTCATCGGTTGGAACGTGTACCAGGTCGCATTTATCTATGGGGTTGTCAACATCTCTTTCGCCGTTGCTGACGCGATGACCACCGGTTTCGATCTGTTTGGCGACATGGTCAAGACCGGCGATTTTGATCGGATCTTGATTCGTCCGCGATCTACCGCATTGCAGCTCGCCGGACAGGAACTGACGTTGCGGCGCATCAGCCGGCTGACACCGGGGCTGGTGGCTCTGACGTGGGCAGCGATGAATCTCGACTTGAATTGGACTTTTGCCAATGCATCGTTGTTGATGGTTTCGGTCGCGGGCGGAGCGTCATTGTTTGCAGGATTGATCGTGTTGCAGGCGACTCTTGCGTTCTGGACCACCGAAACGTTGGAGATGATGAACACATTGACCTACGGCGGCGTCGAAACAACTCAGTATCCGATCAACATCTATCGGCCATGGTTCCGCAACTTCTTCACTTTTGGGATACCGTTGGCCACGGTCAGTTACTTCCCCGCGCTCGCGATTATGGGCACTCCTGATCCCCTCGGCACGCCGTTATGGTTCCAATACACTGCTCCAGCGATAGGAATCGCGTTCCTGATCGGCTCGCTCCAAGTTTGGAGGATTGGAGTGAGGCACTACCTTTCGACGGGTAGCTGAATGAATTCAGGCGATGCCACGTCGCGTCGCCAGCGCAACTGCGAGTTTGATGGCTTCAACCATGCTGGTGGATTGGGCTATGTTCTTGCCGGCAATGTCGAAAGCGGTGCCGTGATCTACTGATGTGCGAATGAACGGGATTCCGAGATTTACCGACACCGATTCCTCGAACCCGTGAACCTTGATGGGAATATGTCCTTGATCGTGGTACATCACCACGACAACGTCATACATACCGTCGATGGCTTGATTGAATACGGAATCCGCTGGGTGAGGGCCTGTAGCATTGATGCCTTCGGAACGGGCTAGCTCGATTGCGGGATAAATCTCTTTGGCCTCGGTGTCGCCGATTAGACCGTTGTCACTGGCATGCGGATTGAGAGCTGCGACTGCGATCCGCGGGTTTCGGAAGCCCCCGCGTTTGAAGTGTTCGTCAGTTATTCGCACCGCGGTGTAGACATTTTGAGTTGTGACAAATGCGCACGCTTCGGGCAACGACTTGTGCGTCGACAAGTGCATGCAACGCAGTACCCCACTCACGAGCATCGTGTAAACGGTGGCACTATCGGTTAGGCGTTTGAAAACTTCTTGGTGTCCGAGATCAGCTGCGCCTGAAATCTGCCAAGATTCCTTGTTGACTGGCGCTGTAACCATCCCGTCGATTTCCCCAGCCAAGCACATCTTTGCGGATGTCTCTACCCACTCGTGGGATGCTCGCCCCGAATCGGATGAGTGCTTGCCCTGCGGGAACTCTACGTCCTCGTAGTCACCGACGCTCAATACTGATACGACCTCAGCGGAATCGTGCGTTTCAGCAGGTTCAGCGATGCATTCGACCGGTATACCGATCCCTGTTTCAGCCAACGCCTGGCGCACCGATTGCTCAGTGCCGACTACGAACATGCGCGCAGAATCATTGACCTCGGGATCGGCAAGAGCTTTTACGACCACTTCAGGGCCAATACCCGAAGGGTCGCCCAAAGTAAGGGCCAAGAGCGGTTTGACGCGGTTCATCTTCCGGCCTCGACCCTGTGAATCAATCTGCGCGTCGTTCGTCGCACCTTGTTATCAGCATTTGCTGTAGCCGCAGGTGTAGCACTTCATGCAGCCTTCTTCGTACGCCATTCTCGGCGCGAAGCATTCGGGACAGGCCTCCGATGTGATGTGCGTGTTCTTACCGGCGCTACTTTCGCGTTCGCCAGATTGTGGCATACCGATCTGGTTGGAACTCGGAGGCTGGAGCAATGCGGTTTGGGCCGGATCCGCGCCGGGTGCCAAACTCCCTCTCGGCGGAGACGAGGAGTGCTCGAGCATCACCTTCGCGATGGCATCCGGTACCGACAGAATCTGCTGACCACGGTCCCACACCGGGGCATCAACGATGTTGATCAACTGGTCGATCACATCATCTGGTGACACACCTGACCTCAGACACAGCGAGATCATACGAGAGAGGGCCTCAGCCATCGCGCTGTCGTTTCCACCTGCTTTGCCGTGGTTGGTAAAGACCTCGAACGGAAGACCTTCGCTAGTGAATGACAACGTAACGTAGATCTTGCCACGGCCTGTTTCGACCTGCACTGTCTTCGATTCAAGCACCGGAGGTCGCGGCTGCCGGTGCACATACGCTACCGCACCGTTTTCGGCCGGCTCGATGCTCGTATCAGCGTCTGCATTCTCGTTTGTGCCTTTGGTCAAAACCTCTTTTTCGCGGCTACCCGCCCGGTATACGGTGATGCCTTTGCACCGCGTCTCCCATGCCAACTTGTATGCCTCTTCGACATCCCCTTTGGTCGCTTCGTTAGGGAAGTTGATGGTTTTGGAGATGCCCGCATCGACGCTCTCTTGGAAGGCCGCCTGCATCAACACGTGATCGCTCGGAGCGATGTCGGCGGCGACGTGGAACAACTCCTTGATGTCCGCGTCTACGTCATCACGTTCCTGCAAAGATTCACCATTCGCGAGGGCGTCCAAGAGTTGGTGGCTGTAACATTCGCGTTCTCTGACCACTCTCTCGAAATTCGCGTCTGCATACGTCAACGTGGTTTCGCCGCCGAGGATGTTTTGCTTCCTGAACGCGAGTGAGAAGATGGGCTCTATACCGCTCGAGCATCCAGCGATCATCGAGATGGTGCCGGTAGGAGCTACTGTCAATCTGCACGCGTTGCGCATGCGCGGATGTGATCCGCCGTTCTCGTGCCAAGCACCGTACGGGCTTCGAATCTCAGCCAAGTTCGCAGACGCCGTATCTGACTGTTCCTTGATATAGCGCATGACATCGCGTCCGATGACAACTGCTTCGGGACTGTCGTATGGGATGCCAAGAGCAACGAGCATATCGGCGAAGCCCATGACACCAAGTCCGATCTTGCGTGTCTGGAGGTTCATTTCCCTGATTTCAGGGATCGCGTACTCGTTGACATCGATCGTGTTGTCCAAGAAATGAACAGCCAACCGAATCGTCTCACCCATACGGTCCCAGTCGATGCCTGGGAGTTTGTTCAGGGTGTGTGCCTGAATTCCGGCGTACTCTGGGCGAAGCAGATCAAGCTGCGCCGGGCTACGTTCTATGATGCCGGTGGCTATCTTGCCGACAACGAAGTTCGATAGATTAATCGATCCTAGGTTGCACGATTCATATGGCAACAGCGGCTGTTCTCCGCACGGGTTGGTAGCGGTGATCAATCCGAGGTCTAGAACCGGGCTGTTTCGGTTCACCTCATCGAGGAAGATCATGCCGGGCTCGCCGTTGAGCCATGCGCCATCAATGATCTTGTCAAATACTTCTCGAGCGTCTTGGCGTCCGACCTCGGCCTTATTGCTGTCGGGATCCGCAGGGTTCTCTCGGAAGTAAAGCGGGTAGTCTTTACCCTCCACCACGGCGCGCATGAATTCATCCGATACCCCTACCGAGATGTTGAAGTTGTGAATCTCCCCCTCAACGCTTTTACAGGCTATGAACTCGAGAATGTCGGGATGGTGAACATCCATCACCGCCATATTGGCACCGTCGCGTTTGCCGCCTTGAGTCACCAGTCTTGAGGTAGCGGACAAGTAGCGTAGCGTCTCGACTGGGCCACAAGCTTTACCATGCGTTGTGGATATCGACGATCCCTTAGGCCTCAACTCAGAAAGCGCGAATCCTGTGCCGCCGCCGAACTTCTGCACCATGGCCTGATCGTGTGACGCACGTGTTATGCCTTCCATGGTGTCTGTCAGCGGCAGAACGAAGCACGCCGAGAGTGTTCCTTGGCCGGTGCCCGCGTTCATAAGCGTAGGCGAGTTGGGCAAGAAGTCCAAACTGGCCATCATCTGATAGAAGCGGTCCGCGATCTGATCCACCCGATCCGGCGTCGCTCCGTAGAGCGTGTCTCCCTTGGCGATAGCGTGCGCGACCCGCTGAAACATGCCCTGCGCGTCTTCAGCAACTCTGTCGTTGCGGTCCCGCACGAAATAGCGCTTCTCCAATATCACCTCGGCGTTTTCAGAAATCTCCGCCGGTATGAACCCATCATCCGGAACGTCAAGCATCCATCTCCCGGTCGTCGCCTTAGCCATGTCTGTCCCCCATCTTGGTCATCGATTGATTAGCGTCAATCCTTAGCAGGTAATTGATAATTATGAAGCCGTCGCAGCCTTCGATCGATTTCGACGGCCTGAATACCGGATCGCCGGTCTCAATGGGCTGGGCAACAAAGTGCCTTGAAGATCGTAGACTTCCGAAGCCGCACGGCCTAGCATGTCCACTTCAGCAGCGAATCGTTCCGGATCCTCGAAGTCGTTGTAAACCGACGCAAACCGCAGATACGCCACATCGTCGAGCGTTTTCAAGTGGTTAAGAACCATCTCGCCTATGACGCCGGATTCGATTCGATCGCGTCCTTCGTTGACAGCTCGTTGCTGGATCTCTTCCACTATCTCTTCAATCGCGCCTACCGGCAGGTACCTCTTGGCACACGCGATCTGAATGCTTCTGGTCAATTTCTCCGAGGAGAACACCTCTAATTTGCCGCTCCGCTTTTCAACCATCAATCGCGCATTGTACACACGTTCTAATGTTGTGAAGCGAACCGAACAATCCGCGCACTCGCGACGACGGCGAACCGAGTTGTCTCTGACACGCGTGTCAAGGACTCGAGTCTCCGGATGTCTGCAGTCTGGACAGTGCATCACGATCTGGCTCCTGGCTCTCGCAGGACGCCGATCCTAGTTCCCATTTTTATCGTCGAAACACCACATCTAGTGCTCGTAGCAAGAAAATATACTACATGCCCGACATCACGCGCCCAGAGTTTTGTCTGCAATTTACAAGGAATTGCGATAATTACGCGCTCGATCCTCGACTATGATTCGAACCTCTGGCCCGAGCGCCAACTACGACTTCGATCGCAGAAACAGAACCGGATTGCGCGAATCGCAGGGCTTATCGCGCGATATTACCGGTCTCTAAGGAAGCGCTGATACTCGCGTTCTATCGACCGGTGCGAAGGCGGTATATTAAGATCGCTACTGTTTTCAAGTTCGGCTTGTGCCTTTTGCGCCCGCTCTTCGCCGTACGCGTCAACATCCGAAATATCTTCGAACCCGGTTGCGATTATGGTGATTTTCAGCTCGTTCTCCATCCGGAGGTCCTGAGTCGTACCAAAAATGATCTCCGCCTCAGGATGGACCTGCTGTTTCACGGTCTCCGAGATCTTTCGAACTTCTGCCATCATCAAATCGGGTCCGCTAGTGATGTTCAATAGCACTCCGGTCGCACCATCGATGCGGACTTCAAGCAACGGTGAGCTAAGGACAGACGTTATCGCCGCGTCCGTGCGATCAATTCCGTTTCCCTTGCCGATCGCCATCCACGCCGGGCCAGCATCATGCATCACCGTCCTCAGGTCCGCGAAATCTAAGTTAATCTCGCCAGGAAGCAGCAGCAACTCGGTGATCGACTGGATGCCCTGCCGCAAAACCTCGTCGGCCATCCGAAACGCTACCTCGACCGAGGTGTCAGGCGCCGATACCAGAAGCAATCGTTCGTTCGGGATGACGATCATCGTGTCGACTTCTTCGGCAAGGCGGTTCAGCCCCTCAGCGGCTTGTTGGTCCCGCTGATACCCCTCGAAGGGAAACGGCTTAGTGACCACGCCGATCGTCAAGCAACCAAGTTCTCGCTTAGCGATGTTCGCGACGACTGGTGCACCACCGGTACCGGTTCCACCACCCATCCCGGCAGCTATGAAAACCAGATCGGCACCACCCAAAACCTCGCGAATCTCCTCGCGGCTATCCAAAAAACACTCGCGTCCGATCTGTGGGTTCCCGCCAACACCGAGACCACCAGCGATACGATCGCCGACGCGCAGCCGAATCGACGCTTCGGTGTGCGCCAGCGCTTGGGCGTCAGTGTTCGCTGCGATGTACTCGACGCTCGGTATCCGACTTCGGTACATGCGTGTGAGCGCGTTCGAACCACCGCCGCCGACGCCTACAACCTTGATGTTGACTGACGGATTGCGCCTGCGCCTGATTGACGTTGATAGCGTGGTTGTCAACTTGAACTGATGCGCCCTTCGACACGCGAGCAATCACTCAACAAGCCTACGTGCCAATAGCCTCGCGACACGCGCTTCGTAGCCGCTGAACTTAACTTTACACTTCATAGCGCCCGCTGCTGAAGGTCGTCTAGTTCCGTCACGTCCACAAGCACAGGTCAAGCCCCACCCGCTGGGCCGCGCTTATCGCGGACGTCTATCGACCGAGCAGAGAGCGTATCTTGGCACCAACGCCAGCCGGTTCGCGATCATCCAGCGCAGGTTCTTCGCCATCTTCTGAAGTAGTGTGTAGTATCGTTATCGGCTTGCGTTCGACATGGTTGTCGCGGTCGATGCGATCCAAAGCCCGCAGAGCCATACAAATCGCGCCCGACATCGACGGATCGCTAACC
>VXTA01000281.1:11316-12328 GCA_009837685.1 Chloroflexota bacterium
CTAACCTCATCAGGCAGACTCTTGATGCCCATCGGTTTGCGAACTTCGACGCGGCCCCGCAACCCCATGGTGACCTTCGCGAACGTTGTAAGCCCCGTCAGTTTGGCTCCACCGCCGGTGAATACCACTGTGAGGAAATCAGTGTCGGGAAGATTCGGGACTTGCGATATCCGCGACTTGTACATCGTCATCGTCTCGGCGGCGCGTTCCTTGAGCAAGTTGGAGACTGACACTCGTGTAAGTGAGCGTTCAACATCGATTACCCGTTCCGAACCTGTAAGCGCGGTCGGGTCGATCTCATCATCGAAACCGATCGTGTCACCGACAAGCGTCCCGGCGGCAAGCTTCACCGCCTCTGCGTTCTCGAACGGTAGCTCGTATGCATACGCGATGTCATTGGTGAAGTGGAATCCGCCGATCGGCAAAGAACTGAACACTGCGGCTCTGCCGTGGTTGTAAATCGCGATCTCTGTGTCGCTACCTCCGATGTCGATCAGCACCACGCCAGCGTCGCGCTCGTACGTGCTCAACAAATACTCGGATTCCGCTACCAGCGTCGAACCACCATGGATCGGGGTCACACCTGCATTTTCAACCGCGTCGAACACGGTACGGTAATGCTCCATATCTGAGACAACCAACAATGCTTCGACTTCCAAGCTCTCCGGATGCATACCAACCGGCGGCTTGCGGAACTCGGTCCCGTCATCGACGCGATAAGCCGTTGGCGTTGCGTATAGAAGATGGTCTGTTGCCTCGATCCGTTCGTTGGCAGCCAAACGAACCGCTTGCACGATATCCTCTTCGATCACTCCAGTTGCGAAATCGAAGCCACTGACTCTCCCCCACCCTGAATAGGAATCGACGTGTTTCCCACCAAAGCCCACGTACGCTTTGTTGAATTTCAGGGAGCACTGATTCGACACTTCTTCCACCGACGTTCGTACCGCCGCGGTCGCCTCGCTCCGATTCATGACATCGCCATCGTGTATCGATTCACTCGGCAAAACGT
>VXTA01000281.1:12338-12835 GCA_009837685.1 Chloroflexota bacterium
AGTCGAATATCTTCGTTGTACATCTGGGTCGATGCTCCTTCAATCTATGAATCCTTGCCACGTATCCCTTTTCAGATGCGGCTTGCTACTCTAAGTTTGGCGCTACGGCTGCGGGGGTTGGCATCAACCTCCGACGCCGTCGGTGTCAGCGCTCCTCTTATCACTGGCTTAAGCGTCGGAGTATGGTTGCAGGTGCAGAAGGGCGATTGCCGCCCCTCGGAATCGCAGATACAGTCCGATGCCGCGGTGCGAAAGAAATTCTTTACTATTCGGTCTTCTAGTGAATGGTACGAAATCACCACTATCCTTCCACCAGTTCCCGTTACATTTACAGCCTGTTCCAAACCCGCCTTCAGCGCAACCATCTCATCGTTGACCGCGATTCTCAGTGCTTGAAATGTCTGAGTGGCCGAGTGGATTCCTCGGCGACCGCGCCGCTTGACCGACGAGATGATGTCCGCCAGCTGCAAAGCATTCTTAACCGGCCGGTTCTCAAC
>VXTA01000281.1:12845-16802 GCA_009837685.1 Chloroflexota bacterium
TCACCGTAGCGATAGATGATGTCACCGAGTTCCCGCTCCGAGTACTGATTCACGATCTTGTTGGCATCGAGACCACCATCATTTGAAAACCTCATGTCGAGTGGATCGGAACGGCGGAACGAAAAACCGCGCGACTCGCGATCCAACTGCAGCGATGACACGCCGAGGTCCATCAACACTCCGTGAACTGGAGCGAACCCGTAACGCGTTGCAATCGCTTGCATCTCTGCGAAGTTTTCGTTCACGATCCGCACCAATGAGCCGAATTCTTCGAGACGTTTTTCGGCCGAAACCACCGCTTGTGGGTCGGCGTCGATCCCGATCAACTGCCCGCCCGGCGATGCCGCGCGCAATATCGCTCTGGCGTGCCCTCCCTCACCCAACGTCGCGTCGATATAGCGTCCACCATGAATTACTTGCAAGGCGTCTAAAACCTCGGATAGCATCACGGGTTCATGGAACTCCGGAGGGTTTCCTGATCCGTTCCCGCTCATTTCCATCAAGGCCAATTAGCGATGTACAACTAGTCGGCTGCATCAAGATTGATTACAAAAAGCAGCCCAGATTCGATCTCAGCACCCAATCCCGCACCACGATTTGGAGCGCGCAAATTGATTGGGGTATCGTCTTCCTTCGAGATTCTAGGATTCGGCTTTTAGGTGATTCCACACGCGTGGTCGCGTTTACGTCGCAATATCATCGTGTGTAAAGCGCAAACCAAACATCACAGCAACCCATGACTAGAGGCATAAGATACGCAGTCTTGACCAGCAGCGATTCCGGTCACGCCGGCGAACGTGCAGACATCGGCGGCGACGCTGTCGTGTCATCTATGAGCAACAAAGGCCACGTGCTCATGCAAAGATCATTGCTACCTGACGATCTCGAAGGTCTGATCAGGCAACTTCAAGAATGGGCCGACAATCCAGATGTCGATCTGATATTGACTACTGGAGGAACGGGTTTGGGTCCGCGCGACGTCATGCCCGAAGCCACTCTATCGGTAATCGACTACCAAGTTCCGGGCATGGCCGAGGCGATGCGCGCGGCGTCTTTGCAGATAACGAATATGGCCATGCTGTCCCGCGCTGTTGTCGGGGCCGCAAACCGAACGTTGATCGTAAACCTTCCTGGCAGCCCCAAAGGTGCGGTCGAAACCCTCGACATCGTGCTTCCCGTACTTCCGCACGCGGTCGAAATCATGAGCGACACCCACCGCGGTGACCATCCGATCCGCTCGGATACCCATTCCCACTAACCCGTACGCTGAACCGCCGTGAAATTTCATGTAGTGACACTCTTCCCTAAGATGTTTGAAGGTCCGCTGACATCGAGCATCATCGGGCGAGCAATCGTAAAAGACGCTATCGAATTCGACTTTGTCAACCCGCGCGACTTCGCCACGGACAAGCATCGCTCAGTCGATGCCCCGCCGTACGGAGGCGGTCCCGGGATGGTGATGATGCCAGTTCCACTCGCAGAGGCTGTCGATTCCATCAACCGCGAATATCCGCCAGACACACTACCGACGACGATATTAATGTCGCCGCAAGGTAGTCCGATGACACATCAACTGGCAGAAAACCTCTCGCAGATCGATGCCTTGACACTGGTTTGTGGACACTACGAAGGCGTCGACGAGCGCTTCATCGAAGAGTGCATCGACATCGAAGTCAGTGTCGGCGATTTCGTAATGACCGGAGGCGAGATTCCAGCGATGGCTGTCATCGACGCGGTCGTGCGACTGGTCCCTGGAGTGTTGGGCGATTCGGAATCAGCGGAAGAAGAATCGTTTTCGAATCAGATCGGTGGAATGTTGGAAGGGCCTGTCTATACGCGTCCTGCGATATTCCGAGGGCGTCGGGTTCCTGAGGTGCTGCTGAACGGCAACCGCTACGAGGTCGAACGTTATCGCAAAAGAATCGCCGCTGAGCGCACTATGGCTCGGCGACCTGATTTGATGCAAGGTTGGGGACCTGATCCCGAATAAACCACGAAGGTTTCAACTGCTCGAAACCCGCGGGAATTTCGCCGAATCAGCACCAATCTCTACGATTTTGTCGCGCGATTTAGTCTCTTTAGCAATTCGGATCTTCCGACGAGTGCGGTATAGGCCGAACTGCACCCTCTGATTAACCATCACCGCTACTAACTCTCGTCGTTACTTCACCGCTCGCAACCGCTCTCAGCGTTCCACTCGATTCGCGGATCAATAGTCGACCAAATTCGTCAACGTCTTCCGCGACGCCAGAGACTACGTCGCCGACACTATTTTTCGTCCCCATCGACACCGAGATCTCTGATCCCAGCATCTTCAATCTCCCGCGCCATTCCGGCATGATTGATTCGCCCCTGTCGACAGCATCGTAAACCTCGTTGAGTTTTTCAAGCAAAACGCTTAAGACCGCGACGCGATTAACCAATCTATCTGATCCGGAGAGATCGCGAATACTGGTGGCCCGATAATTCCTGCCGTCATCCGCGGCGGGCCTCATGTTCACATTCAGCCCGATACCCAATATCCCTGCGAAAGTGTCAGCCACCATGGATCCCTCTGCGATTACGCCGCAGATTTTTTTGCTGTTGACCAACGCATCGTTCGGCCATTTGATTTCAACGATCGAGTCGGTTAGCGTTTCGACCGCCAAGGCGACGCCTAAGGAAGCCATGATGGTCAGTTGAGCAGAGATCGAAGGCCTCGGGCAGACGATGATCGAAGTTAGGATATCTTCGCTGGGCTCAGAGTCCCATGACCTGTCGAAACGCCCACGCCCTCTCGTCTGTTCATCGGCGATAATCACCGTTCCGTGTAACCCATCGGCGTTCTCGGCACGTTTCACCAACTCGCGCGCATCGTCCATCGTCGAAGACGTTCGGCGCAGGTGCACGATCCTCGTCCCGATACTTCCGTGGAACTTGGATTCCAATCCGATGAAACCTAGCTTCCCTTTGTTGTTGCTCGGCATTTGAGTTCAGACGCGATTGTATTGTTGTTTTAGAGGCCTGTTGGCCTCATTCTTCTCCATTCGAACCAACATATCGTTTCACTATGGAAATACGTCAAGTTAGAGACGAAGAATTCTTCCAGTGGCGCATTGCCGTTAGGGGCAGTCTCGGCGACCACACGAATCCCGAAAGCACCGCGTTCATGCGCGCACACCGCGTCGAGATCGACCGGTTGCTCGTGTGCATGGATGGCGACACCATGGCAGGTTCCGGAGGCGCAGACTCCTTCGATATGACCTTACCCGGTGGTGCCCAAGTCCCGGTCGCAGGCGTCGCTTATATCACCACTGCTCCGACGCACCGCCGCCGCCGCGTCCAGCGCAACATCATGAAGCGTATCCACGACGACGCGCGCGAACGCGGCGACGTTGCATCGATCCTCTGGGCAAGTCAAAGCCTCCTTTACGGGCGTTACGGCTACGGAAACACGATGCCCGTCCACAACTGGCACATCGATCTGCGCCACACTAGTTACGAATACGCGCCGGAATGGTCCGGGCACTACGTAAAAGTTGAACGCGACGAAGCTATCCCGCTGATGACCGAAGCGTATGAACGTACGCGTCCTCACCGTGCCGGAATGATTACTCGCACTGCGAAACGTTGGCTATACGAAATCCACCCCGTCGAAACCAAGGACGAATTCTTCGTTATCTACAAAGAAGGCGACGACGCGTTGGCGTACGCCCGGTACACCATGCAATTCGATCCGCACGATGAGTTCCGGGGCACTATGTATGTCGTAGAAGCCGTCGCCGCCACTGATGCCGCCCACGCTGCATTGTGGCGTTTCTTACTCGACCAAGAGCTGGTCCACGAAGTAATAGCTTATGCACGACCCGTCGACGACCCGCTCGTCTGGATGCTCGTCGAACCACGCCGTTTGCGACGCGCGTTCACCGATGCGATCTGGATGAAGTTCCTCGATATACCAGCAATGCTAGAGCAACG
>VXTA01000281.1:16812-19122 GCA_009837685.1 Chloroflexota bacterium
CCCGTCGAGGATTCGCTAGCGCTGCAAATCATCGATGCTGAAACCAAAGAGCCGCGGAACCTCGCAGTCGAGTTTGGTTCCGAAGGTACGACTTGCCGAGATACGAACGCGGCTCCCGATCTGGTGATGAACGAAGCGGAACTCGCCGCCATGTACGCCGGTGCAGTCGAATGCTCGATGCTGGCCAACATCGGCCTCGTCGAAGTCTCGGCACGGACACCCAATGCCGCGTTGCGCGCTGACGCCATCTTCCGTACCTCGCCCGCGGGTTGGAATCCGTATCACTTCTAATACTTGATCTTGGCGTAGAGAATCCCAAACCTTGAATCCTCAATCCGACAGACTAACTGGCATCGAGTTTCGACCGGCACGCGAACATGAGCGGTTACGGTTTTCGGTCGCTGAGATGAAGGGCTTTAGTGGGCATTTCCTGCCGCAAGAAGGCGAGTTGGAATACCACAAAATCGATGACCCAATGAAGCACACGGTCTGCGCGTTCGATGGCGGTGACATCGTTGGCACGACGCTGTGGGAACCGTACGAATTGACGGTGCCGGGCAGGAAATCTGATTTCTTTGGTGTAACTGGTGTTACAGTCGCGCCGACACATACACGCCGCGGCATCCTACGAGAAATGATGCGGAGGATCCTGATCGACGGACGCGACGCTGGTTACCCGATCGCCGGGCTTTGGGCAAGCGAAAGCAACATCTACGGTCGTTTTGGATTCGGCATCTCGGGCGAAACCGTCGTCGCCAAGATCGATGTAAGAGACGCAAGATTCCGCGTGTTGCCTAAAGTTGCTGGCGAAATCCGCTTCGCCGATGTCGCGACGATGGAGAAAGTCGCCCCCGTCGTGTGGAACAGAACTGCCGAAAAGACTGTCGGTATGATGCTCCGGACTAAAGCGGATTGGGACTGGATTTACGACCGGCGGCGGATTCCAGGCTTTGGCAAACGTAGGGCGTTCTGCGTTGTGTACCGCGAAGGAGACGAAGCACTCGGGTATGCGGCGTACCGGATCGAACACAAGATGGAAGCGATGCACTCGTGCAACACAGTGCGGGTGATCGAATTGATCGCAGCAACGACGGCTGCAGAGGCAGCGCTCTGGCGCTTCCTGCTCGACATCGACTTGACAGGTGAGGTAGTGCACCACCACCCGAAGAAATCTAATCTGCTTTGGCTTCTCGCCGATCCGCGCAAACTTTCGTTTGAACCCTACGACTCTCTCTGGGTTCGAATTCTCGATCCGATCAAGGCTTTGACCGGACGCACTTACTCGGCCGCCGGTCAAATCGTCATCCGACTCACCGACGAATTCTGCCCATGGACACAGGGGAAATACGAGTTGTGTGTTGACTCTAACGGCAGGGCGACATGTGAGGAAACCGGACAGGATCCAGACGTTACACTTCCCGTCGCGTCTCTAGGTGCTATCTACATGGGTGCCCACTATCTCGCCGACCTGCAACGCGCGGGACGCGTTACCGAACACAAATCCGGCACTGTCGCTCAGATTGATACCATGATACCTACAAGTGGAGTTCATAGCTTCCTACCTGAGTTATAGACCAAAGCTGCACAATGTCAATCTTCACACCAGCCCATCTCGGCAAGTGGGAACCCCTCTACATGAGGTTGCTTGAAGGCGAATCATTGCCTCTGACTGAAGACGCGGCATGGATGCTGGGACGAAAAACCGGCGTCATCGCCATCGTCCATGAAGGTGAACCAATCTACATCGAAGCAACAAAAGACATAGGAAGAACAATCAGCGAGTACCTTAACGGTGGCACCAACTGCGATTTTCGCGCCAAGATCGGGATCATCGAACTCGGCGCATCACCCAGAACGGCGGTTGAGAGATCGCGCAAAGGGCCGCTTGCCGAGCGTATCAACAGATTGCTACCGCAGTACCGCTTCTCTGCCGTTCCAGCAACCGAAGCCGCTGCAGAACGACTCGCCGCCGCGTTCACGGTCGTCGCGGACCCAAGACTCAACGGACCTACCGCTGAAGCAAACGCAATCATCGACGCGTTGCCGAATTGACTACCCCCTGCCATCCCCCTTATTCATAAGGGGGAATCAAAAGGGGTTTGCTAACCTAACTCAATGCTGAACGAATACTCCGAATACTTTCCGCTTGTCGCGCTCATCCTCTTCGCCTCGTTCGTCGCCTACATAGTCTGGCGCGGCAACTACAAAATCGGTGCCTACATCGTGCAAGTCGCCGCTGCGCTCTTCCTTTCCTCAGTCGCCGGTTTTACGCTCTACGTCCTCAGTTCCGTAATGGTCACTACCTGGCTC
>VXTA01000179.1 GCA_009837685.1 Chloroflexota bacterium
TTTTTTTGGCTGATTTGGTGTAGGACCGGATCACTCTCTAGAACCGTGACGGTGAGCTTAGGGCATTGTTGGGCACCTGTGGGGATGGTGACGGCGAGTTCAATCGGCCAAGTCGAGTGGCCATTGACTCCGATGGCAACATCTATGTTGCGGACTGGGGCAACCAACGCGTCCAAGTGCTCGATGCCGACGGGAATTTCCTAGTGAAGTTGAAAGGCGAGGCGACTCTCGGCAAATGGGCTGCTGAGTACCTGGATTCACAGCAAGACGAGTTCCGGGCACGATCGACTTTCGAGCCTTATTTCGAGGTCGACACCGAGGACAAGAACGAGATTGCGGCGCGGATTGAGCCTTATTTCTGGGATCCCGTTACAGTTGCGTTGGACAAAGAAGATCGATCTTACGTGCTGGAGACTGGCCGGCACCGATTCCAAATTTACGAAAGGGTTGCTTGAAGCCACACCCTCACCCTAACCCTCTCCCATCGAGGGAGAGGGGAAGAATGTTAGGAGAGAGTCAATGAGTGCTCAGAACGGCAAGAAGGAGCGCAAACTGGTCGTTGTTCAGATGTCAGGAGGCAACGATTACCTTAACTGCATTGTCCCTTACGATGACCCGCGATACGTCGATAACCGCCCCAATGTACGAATAACTGAAGACCGGGTTTTGCCGATGGATGGCAAGTATGGGTTGAATCCCGGTATGCAGCCGATCAAGGAGCTATTCGACCAAGGCAAGGTCGCGGTGATCCACGGCGTGGGATATCCTGAGCCGAACCGCTCGCACTTCCGTTCGATGGACATCTGGCATACGGCTGAGCCTAGGCACGTCGCTAATGAAGGTTGGCTAGGTAACGCAGTAAGACAGATGCATCCTGAGGGTGACAACGTCGTTGGCGCGGTTAACTTCGGCGGCGGGTTGCCTCGTGCGTTGATAGCCAAGGGTGCCCCTGTGGCCTCTGTGACGGACCTTGAGACCTATGGATTGATGAGCCATTTGAGTGCGGAAACGGAGCGGTCCGAGGTCCTCGAGATGTTCAAGTACATCTACTCGATGGGACTTGGTAGCGGTCCGACGATGGATTTGATGAGCCAGACGGGTTTGGACGCGTTGCGCGGCGCGGATATCTTGAGCCAGTGCACGCTGACGTATGACTCGGAAATTGAGTACGATCCGAACGCCTTCTCCAAGTCGATGAAGAGCGCCGCGCAGGTTTTGCAGGCGGATATCGGAACTCGCATCTGCTACACACAACATGGGAGTTTTGATGCTCACACCGATGGCATCAAGTTACAAGAGAGGTTGTTGCGTGACGTTTCCGGCGGGATACACGACTTCTACACCGACATGAAGTCGCACGATCAGAGCGAGGACATCCTCATCCTTGCCTTCTCGGAGTTTGGTCGGCGCGTAAAAGATAACGGCAACGGCACGGATCACGGCTCCGGCGGCGTGGCGTTCCTGATCGGCGATGGTGTGCAAGGCGGACAGTACGGCGAGTATCCGTCGATGGACGCGAAGGATCTCGTCGAAGGCGACCTCGCGTTCAACCTGGACTTCCGCTCGCTCTACACCGAGATCATGGATGATTGGCTCGAAGTAGACTCGCGCGAGGTCATGGATCGCGACTACGAAAAGGTCGGCTTCCTAGCCGCGTAGCCATCAACCAAAAGGAGGGGATGATGAGTGGGCAGTTGAAAGGCCTCGTCTTAGGTTCGGGATTCGCTGGACAGGGTCACGCCGAGGCGATGCGATCTTGTGGCATCGAGGTTGTGGGTATGGTCAGTCGTACCGCGGAGGTGGTTGACCGAGTTGCCGCGGAGATGGGGATACCTTATTCGTCAACTGATTGGGTTGACGCGCTTGATGCGCTGGAGCCAGATATCGTTGCGATCGGTACGCCCGGCGGTGCGCATTACGAACAGATATTGGCGGCGATCGATCGCGGGTGTCACGTCTTTTGCGACAAGCCCTTGACTACTAGCGCGGCAACATCGAGGGAGTTGTATGTTGCGGCGCGGGACAAAGGTGTTAAGACGGCGTATGCGGCTTCATTCCGATACCAACCCCATGCGTTGTTGGCGAAGAAGTTGATTGCGGAGGGTGTAATCGGTGAGCCGTTTGAGACGGAGTGTATCTCTCACTACGAATTGAATCCGCTGATCCCTTGGGGATGGTCGCACCGCATCGATCTCGGTGGCGGTCGGTTGAGCAATAACTTCACACACAAGCTGTCGATTGTTTTGCACGCGCTCGATGCCACCTTGATTGACATTAACGGCGAGGCTCGGAATGATATGCATCGGGCGCCGGTTGTAGAGGGTGTGCATGATTTTCGGGAGCGTGGGGACTTTGCTCCGAGCGCGGACGAGTTGGATGGTCTTGAGTGGCGAGATGTGGATTCGGAGTGGGCTTATTCGGTGATGGCCCACGTAAATCCGGCGATCGCGACTAGGCAACCAGTGTCATCGATTTTCCGGCACGGGGGAATGCAGCCTCGCTTCGAAGACGACTATGTCGCGTTTTACGGCGATGAGGGTTCGATCCATATCGGCGGCGCATACGCGCAGGGGCCGTTGCATGTCAAGAAGCGCGGCTCAGATTGGGAACGCGTCGAGGTCCCGTCGAGTATCACGGACAGTCTGCCGGATATCGAGGATGATACGCAGCGGAATTGGACTGTTTTGATGGGCGAGTTGGTGGCGGATATTCGTGGCGAGGGATATTGCGGGTATCAGACGTTCAAGGATGGTTGGGTGTTTCAGGAAGCGGTTGATGCTGTGCGGCGAGGGAATGGGTGGTTTGCAGTGCCGACCGACGCGTAGGCCGGTCACTCGCAGATCCCGTGTTCCAAGCTGACGTCTAATGAATGTTTCTTACATGAAATCATTCCGTGGTTACGACCTCACGATCCTAGACGAACAGGCGGTAGTGGCAGGTGTAGCAACCCCTAAGTCCGGGTTAAAGAGTCGCTTATTGGTTTGTACTGAATCAAGCCTACTGGAGTTGCGAAAGAGTTGGGGCAAAACGCGGATTGAGAAGGCGCATAACCGAACATTTTTCACTGATGTTTCGCTGAAACGGAGTTTCGGCGTTTGGGAATTGGAGATTTCTACATACAGCGGTGAATTGAAATATACCGGTGAACACGACCAACTGGAACGAATCGCGCAATTTCTGCGGCAATGGGGACAGGATCGGGAGCCCGAGACAGTAACTTCAAGTGAAACTACCGAACAAGCGGCTAGCGAACCAAATTGGCGTGCCGCTGGATCCGTATTCACGCCACCCAGAAAAGACTCACCCGCATCCGGATTGACTGATGAAGTCAAACAAATCGGGTTAGGATTTTTCTTGCTGATAGCAGGCGTGGCAATCGTAATCTTCTTCGTGGCACCTTCCTGTAATGGCGAAGATACAAAGGTCTTCGTTGAACGCGTCGTCGAGACCGTCGAGGTTGAAAAGGTTGTCGAGCGTGAGGTTGTTCAGACCGTCGTAGTTGAGAGGGAAGTGCCAGTCGAGGTGATAGTGGTTGAGGAAGTTGAGAAGGAGGTCGAAGTCGAACGCGAAGTCGTCGTTGAGGTCGAGGTCGAGAGGCTAGTCATTCAGACAGTAGTCGTTGAAAAGGTGGTAGAGGTTTTTAAGGAAGTGGAGTTAGTAAAGGAAGTTCCCGTTGAGGTTGTGAGAGAAGTGGAGGTTGTAGTTGTGGCAACCCCGACACAAATCCCGATGCCGTTGCCATCTCCAACGCTAGGACCCACTGAAACTCCCACACCTACGGCGACACCATCGCCGACACCCGAACCACCATCAACACCAGCAGAGTTGGTAGGGCGAGTACAAGACAGCATAGTGCGAGTCGAAGCAAGAACCGGGGGTTTTGTCTTCTTCCAATCAAGCGGTTCAGGGTTCATCTTCGCGGTTGAGGGAACCACCGCGTTCGTCGCCACCAATCATCACGTGATCGACGGTAAAAGCTCGGTAGAAGTTCAACTTAAGAATTCGGAGACTTATGATGCTGTCGTTCTTGGGTGGGACGCTGAGAGGGATGTTGCGGTGCTTTCCATCTGCTGCTCTTCCGATTTCATTGCCCTACAGTGGGGCGAAACATCGCCTTCTGAGGGAGAATCTGTGATCGCGGTCGGATACCCCGATAGCGACGCTGAAAACGTTATTGCGACGATTGGCGAAGTCCGTGCTCCTGATGACCTGAGTACGGAGCACGACTTTATACCGCATTCCGCGCCCCTTAATCCGGGCAACAGTGGCGGGCCGCTCTTCTCGATGCCGGGTGCCGAAGTAGTCGGAATCAACACGGCGCGGAACACTGAAACTTTAGCGTTTTATGCCGTGCCTTTCCAAGCAATAGAGGAGCAGGTGGAAGAATGGCGCGCCCAATTGATTATTGCGCCTACAGCAACACCCACATTCACGCCCACTCCATCACCAACTCCAACATTCGCGTCTGCTCCATCACTAACGCCAGCTATAACCTTTAGCAGAGTCAAAGTGAACGGTGTTGTATACACTGTGCACTCCATCATCGACCCAGCACCGCTACGCCGTGGTCTTTCCACTGGCGAACGCGCCGTGGCTGTTGATGTGAGCCTTGAGGCCGTGGAGAACAATATCGATTACGATTACGCTCAATTTAGCGTTCAAGATTCCGACGGGTACATCCACGATCCCGACTTTATCAACCGCGGTGTGGAGCCAGATCTTTCACGTGGGACTCTTGCGATAGGGCAACGCGTTCGTGGCTGGGTGAACTTCAACGTTGCAGAGCACGCTAAGTTAACCGCTGTCCAAGTAGAAACGGGATACGGATCACCTCGAGTTGTCATCGCGTACCTAGCAAGGGATTGACGAAGGCATGAATGAACAGGAACTCCAAGACGAAATAAAGCGTGTCGGCAAGGGATGCTTCGTCCAACTTTACGAGCCGTTCGCCGATCTAAGCCTCCCGAATAGCGTTATTGTTACCAGCGTCATTGAATATGTGAAAAACAACGGTAGAAAAAACCCATCACCTAAAGCGGCGAACACTCGCGTAAGCAAAGCTAGAAAGATAATCAAGTCTGGGATGGGACAGTCTGCCCTACTGATCTGCTCTCGGAGCAACATACCCGAAGAATTCCAGCGCAAAGCGGCGCGGCTGGCAAACGCATGATCCGGTACTAGTCAGCGTTTCTGACTACTGCGTCCCTCGCTCGATTACAAGTCGAACTTTGCGGTGAAGTGGCGTTCCACTCTGCCGGTGGCGAGCATTGTGCCGATGGCGATGAGCCAGAGGATGAATAGGGTGCCGATTATGCCGTGGTTAGTGGTGCCCAAGTCGATCCAGATGAGGTTGAGGGCGATGCCCAAGAGAAGCGTGACCGGTGATATTCGTCTCAGGTTGCCGCCGACCATGTACTGAAAGCGCGCGGCGACCAGAAGTGCGACTCCGGCGAATGAAAAACCGATCTTGCCGGTGAGCCACCTCAGGATTGCGATGGTTTCGGTGGTTGATGTGATCGATGCGGGATCTGTGGCAGTCAGGAGTACGGCGCAGATTCCGGAAATGGCAGTGAAAATGCCGGAGCCGATGAACAGGTATGGTACCAACGATGTTGCGTATCGGTCCTTGATGATCCAGGTCTGGAGCAAGAACCACGCTCCAACGATCAGGGTTACGCCAGAAACGGCTCGTCCGATGCCTCCAAGCCCGTAGAGAAGTTGGTGCTCCGAGATCGCGGCTATCGAATTCGGCAAGAGTATCTTGGTCAGCGTCGGCTGCGACTCGACCGACCACAGCGACGATTGTCGTCAACGCGGTGAGTACGAGGAATATGCCTGCTTTGCGGTCCGGTCGATCCATCCGGGTGAGCCTTGGGTTGACGATGAGAATCGCTATCAGGCGTTTATATTACCAAATTAGTAATAAATATGTGCTGCTGCGCATTAGACCTGCGGTCCGCGCTCGATTTCGAGTTCGTCGACTCTTGCTTGGCTCTCGGGTGTGCGGGCAGGATGAGGTCCCCACTCGTCGATTAGGCTTTTTCGGGGTTCGTTGCTGACGCGGATTGTGGCATCGGAGCGTTCACGGACACCGGCTTTCAAGCGAGTGCCGATGCCGGGGCGTTGGGGAGCGTGGAGGTAGCCGTCGCGGATGTCGAGGTTCGGGTCGACGATGTCGTTGTACCAGCCTTTGAAGTACGCTGGAACGTGCTCTTGGAGCATGGCGTTGGGGGAGCTCATGCAAATTTGTGAGCAGGCGAAGATGTTGACTGGGCCGGTAGCGTCGTGCGGCGCGAAGGGTACTTGGTGTGCGGAGGCGAGGATGGCTACTTTGTGAGTCTCGGACACGCCGCCGGTCCAGATGAGGTCTGGCATTACGATGCGTGCAGATCCGTTCTCGATGAATTGGCGGAGTTGCCATCGGGATAGTAGGCGTTCGGAGATGCATACCGGAGTTTTTGTTGCCGCCTGTAAACGTGCGAGGGCTTCCGGATTCAGGAGTGGCATGAGGTCTTCCTGCCACATCATCTCGTAGCGTTCCATCGCTTGTGCGATGCGGATGGCGACGGGGAGAGTCCATTTGCCGTGGCCGTCGTTGGCTATCTGCATATCCATGCCAACGGCGTCGCGGATGTCGCGGATGGGTTTTAGAGCCATGTCTAGTTCTTTGGGCGAAAGGAATTGTCCGTCGGAGGCTTGGGCGAGTCCGATGGTGGGTCCGCCCTTCATGGCGGTGATACCTTCGTCTAGAAGTCCTTTGGCTTGTTCACCGGCACCGTGGAATTGCAATGATGTGGCGTAGACGCGTATCTTGGTACGCACTGCTCCGCCGAGAAGTTCGTACACGGGGACGCCCAGCGCCTGTCCTTTGATGTCCCAGAGTGCGATATCGAGTGCAGAAATCGCGCGCATCTCGGCACCGCCGTAACCGGCGTGGTCGGAGAGTCTGAACATCGCCTCCCAATGGCGTTCGATCGGAAACGGGTCGCGTCCGATGAGCAACGGTCCGAAGTGGTCGTGGACTGCGGCCTCGACTACTGGCGCAGCGTAGAAAGTTTCGCCTAGTCCTACTATCCCTTCATCGGTGTGGATCTGCACCCAGAGGTTGTGGTGCTGTTCTGCGATACGGATGGTTTCGATTTGCGTGATTTTCATGGCGTCCGTCGACTGGTTGCGTGATGTCTGATTGAATAGGTTAATTGGATAAGGTTGCGTGTATCGTGGACTTCTCGATCATCATCCCCGCATACAACGAAAAGGGCTATCTTTCCGCGACGATCGATGCCATCCAGTTGGCAACTAGGAAACTCGTCGAAGAATCCGACGTTGACGTTGAAACGATCGTTGTCGACAACAACAGCGTCGACGGTACGGCTGAGATAGCCCGAAGTAAGGGAGTGATCGTGTTCCATGAGGGAGTTCAGGGGATTTCGAGGGCTCGTAACACTGGTGCGCGTCACGCAAATGGTGAAGTCCTCGTTTTTGTCGACGCGGACGTTTTGATTCCTCATGATTTACTTACGAAGATCAACTCGGTGATGAGCGATGCTGACTGTGTTGGCGGAGGCGTTGATGTGGATTACCGGCCGGAACGCCGTTCGATGCGCATCTACTTGGGTCTATGGCGGGTGTTGGGTCGCCTGACGGATATGGTTCAGGGTTCGACGCAGTTTTGCCGCAGAGAAGCGTTTGATGCAGTTGGTGGGTACGACGAGAAAGCATGGATAGGAGAAGATGTAGATTTCTATTGGGCGCTAAAGAAGCATGCAAGGAGCAACGGCGGATTTGCGCACGTTATACGGGAGCCGCGTGTGTTGCCCTCTACTCGTCGTTTCGACAAGTGGCCATTGTGGAAAACGCTGATCTGGACCAATCCCCTATTCATCGCGATGTTTCGTCGCTGGAAATCGGTTTGGGGAGGTTGGTACTCGGACGCGGTGCGTTAATCTGGTTTGGTTTCCTTGGTTAGCGGGGCTATTGGTTCGGGAGCGACCTCGTCGCCTTGTTTCTCGCCTGCTAAACCTTGGGTGCGCATCACCTCGGCGGCGCGTTCGTGCTGTTCGATCTTGCTTCGAACTGCATCTTGCGCGCGGTTCCATGTTTCGCGACTTTCATTGACCCATCTGTAGGATTCGCGGTAGTCCTGGAGGAGGTTATTGACTTCGGGGACGACATATCTGGCGACCATGTCCCAGCTGCGCAACGTGTTTTCGCGGTTTGCCCAGTCGTGGACGAATCCGATGACGCATCCGAATCCACCCGTGAGTTCCATCATCTCGCGGATCCTAGCAACGAGGTCGTCAGGTGTTCCGATCACAGCAGTGCTGGTTTCGGAGAACGCGACGTCGTCCACGGCTTCCTCGGGGGTTTTGTAAATGGTTCCTTCGCCGGCGGCCAGGGTTCCTACGGTGTAGAGGTTGTTGTGACGGAAAAGGCCGAGTTTGGCCTGTTCTTTGGCTTCTTCCCTGGTCTCTGCGATGTGCCAGCTCATGACGATTCGCCAATTCTTACGATCGATTTTGTTTCCGTGTTTGTCGGCAGATTCCTCGGCGAAGCTCCACTGCATCGGCAATGAACGCATCCCTGCTTTGGTCATCGATCCGATGGATAGAACTCCTGTGCGGTGCTTTCCGGCGAGAGTCATACCGGAGGGGCTAACCATCGACGCGACGGCGAACTCCATATCTTCTTGAAGCGGTCGGAGTTGGAGTTTGGCGTCGCGAAGCGTGAACCAGTCAGACTCATAGGTGATCCGTTCGTCCCCTTGGAAGAGTTGCCGAATCACACCCAATGCCTCATCTTGGCGGTCTCTTTGCACCATTGGGTCCATGCCGAGCACATGCGCATCGGACGGGAGGGCGCCGGGGCCAGACCCGAAGATGACGCGGCCGTGGGATTGCCAGTCAAGCTGTACGATCCGCTGTGCGACCATGAAGGGATGGTGGTATGGGAGGGATACGACGCCAGTGCCGAGCATTATTCGGTTGGTGCGTTCTGCGACGGCGGCGAGGAAAAGTTCGGGAGATGCGATCATCTCCCATCCAGTCGAATGGTGTTCCCCACACCAGAACTCGTCATAGCCGAGTCGGTCGAGAAGTTGGACGAACTCGAGATTGCTCTGGAATTGAAGGAGCGGATTTTCGCCGATTGGATGGTGTGGCGCTAGGAAGGCGCCGAAGCGAAGTCTGGACATGATGCTCCTCTCGTCTGAATCGAGCACTGGATACGAAGGCAATGTTACCGTTTCGGCGGCTTGATTGCACTGGCAGCCGATCCGCTGTCTACACCCCTGACGATCTTCATTCCAATTAACAACTTTGGACACTTTTGGCGGCGTCTGTAAAGCGTATTCGACACATGAAACTTAAGTTTTCACGAATCGCGTAAAGAGGTCGCGCACGCTTGGCGATTCGGTGTATGGTACTTTCACGCCCTGTTTCTGAGGGGTTGTTCCCGTGCGCGGGAATCCGCTCAACGTAATGATCAGGGCCCGACAACGTATCGGAAAACAAGAATACGGGAGTGTCGCAAATGAAATTCGTTCCATTAATAACCAAGCGCAAGTCGGTCGCAGCATTGCTGACGGCTGTCGGTGCTGCGATTGCGATATTCGCGATCGCGTGTGGGGGGACGGAAACCGTAGAAGTCACGAGGGTCGTGAAAGAAACGGTGATTGTCGAAGTTGAGAAGGTGGTCGAGGTCGAGAAGGAAGTTGAGGTCGAGGTGGAGAAGGTCGTCGAGAAGGAAGTTGAGGTCGTTGTAACGGCGACGACTTCACCATCCGACACGATGATGATGCCGTCTGAACAGTCCGGCGAATTTGTAGCGGCTTTGCAGACTGTCGGTTTGCCAGTTGGCACACCGGAGCTTTGCGTGCCTACCTGTTCGAACGAACAGTACTACTACAGCGTCTGGGATACTCCAGTTCAATGGTCCGCGGACGGTAGGGTTATCCCGGCCGTCGCCGAGCGGTGGGAGCTTGCTCCGGACTACACAAGCTTCACTTGGCATGTGCGCCCCGGCATCCAGTTCCACAAAGGGTGGGGCGAGGTAACCGCTGAAGACTTCGCATGGAGCACCAACACAGTCAACCCAAACGTGAACCCAGAGACCTTGCACGACGTCGGAGGAGACTTGACCTGCTGCTACGGGGAGACGGTTGCGGTTGACAAGTACACCGCGGAGATGGAGATCATCAAGTACGACAGCCGGCTTCCAGGTTGGCTGTTCTCGAACCTCCGAGACGCTTACAGCATCGCCAGTAAAACCATCTACGACGAGTTCGGTCCCGAAGGCATGCGCGACATCTTCGTCGGCACCGGCCCGTTTGAGATCCGAGAGTGGCTGGACAACGACAAAATCCTCCTTGATGCTCTGCCCGAGCACTACAACCAGGCCGCACACATCGCGTCGGCCCGGATAATCGAGGTACCTGAAGAGGCTTCTAGGATCGCGATGTTTGAGAGCGGCGAAGCGATGATAACGCACGTGACGCTGCCGAACACTCCTAGACTGGAAGCGGCCGGCGGCGTAAGGCGGTTGCTCCAGACAGTAATCCTGCACGTTGGAATGAACCCGAACTTCTTGGAGCTGACCAACCCGAAGACTGGTGAGCCGCTCGGCAACCCGGGCTACGATGAAGCGAAGAAGAACCCGGAGGCGTTCCCTTGGGTCAGCTTCTACGACCTCCCTGGTTCGGATTGTGACTGGAATGTGCTTCTAGAAGAAGTTCCTTCAGACCCGGCCGGCATCTGTCCTGAGATGGAGAACGGGCGGAAAGTCCGCCTTGCGATGGCGAAAGCGATCGACAAGCAGGCGTTGGCAGACAGCATCTACGACGGCCTCGCCTGGCCAGGCTGCAACTGGGCGATCTCAGCCAACGACCAACTCCATGACGATGCATGGTGTGTGCCATACGATCCGGAAGGAGCGGCGGCTCTAATGTCAGAGGCCGGTGTCGACGGATTCACGATCGGATGGTGGGCTGGCAACGAGCCAAGCGAGGCTCACCAGGCGATAGCTTCGATGTGGAAAGACACGTTGAACGTCGACGTCGAGTTCCACCTCGGTCCGTTCACGACTTGGCACCCGACGTTCGTCGACCGTTCGTTCATCCACTTGGTGCACGACGGAGAACAGGGTGGAATGCCTGCTCACTTCGCCAAAGGTCGTGAAGCCCAAGCGTGGTTCGCGGGTGGCATCATGTGGAGCGGTGGTATCCCGTTCTACCAGCGGATCTACGGCGACATGCTCGGGGAAGAGGACATCCAGAAGCGCAACGAGATGGCGGTCCAATTCGGCAACCACGAAGCGTTCTGGCACTGGGACCCGTCAACGGTCGAATTCCCCGTCTACACGATCTACAACGGTGACCTCATAAGTTGGGATCCCAAGAAGGCCGCGATGCACACCGCGCCGGTCAACATGATCTACCCACTTGAGGACATAATCATCAAGTAGGGTTAAAAGCCCCAATAACGGAAGAGCCTAGCTTGTTGCCAAGCAGGTTAGGCTCTTTCGTGGTGAACGTCGAGATAGCAAACGGCGGACGGCTTACCGAACCATGGGACAATTTATCGCCAGACGTGTGGTCCTAGGGATCATCGCTCTTATGCTTGCGATGTTGATCGTGTTTTCACTGTCGCGGGTGAAGGGCGACCCGAGATATTTCTTCATAGGTGAAGACTCATTGGGCATAGATCCTGCGGTCTGGGAAGAGTGGGGACGAAGGCTGAATCTCGACAAGCCTGTGCCGATTCAGTTCGCGCTCTGGATGGGGGATATATTGACGGGCGATTTCGGCGACAGCGTGACGACGCAACGTGGGGTTTTGGAGATTATCGGAGAGAAGGCTCCGAACACGATTCAACTGGGAATCATCGCGTGGCTTCTGGGAACTTTGGTGGGCGTGCCGCTCGGGGTGTTTTCTGCGACAAATCGCGGGAATTTTCTAGACTACGTGTTACGCGGTTTCGCCCTATTCGGGCAGTCGGTACCGATATTCTGGTTAGCGTTGGTGATGATCTTCGTATTCGCGGTGAATCTCGGATGGTTACCTAGCGGAACCAAGGGAGAGGGTCTCGCGATAAGGAATTTCGTGATGCCTGCCGTGGCGCTGGCGTGGTTCCCGGCGGCATCTTATCTCCGGATCACTCGTACCGCGATGCTGGAGATACTGGATTCGGAGTTCGTCAAGTTTGCACGTGCCAAAGGAGTCGCACAGGCGCCGGTCCGTTGGAAACATGCCTTCCGGAACGCGATCATCCCACCGTTGACCCTGTCGGTCTTCGTGTTGTTCGGGTTGTTGAACGGCACCATCATCATCGAGACGGTGTTTGCGTGGCCAGGGCTAGGTCGGCTCGCGATCGATGCGCTGTGGGCAACGGATTACCCGTTGCTTGCCGGGTTGGCGATCATCTACGGCGCAGCGTTTGTGGTCATGATCTTGTCGCTGGACATCGTCTACGCTTTGTTGGACCCACGAATCAAGTACAACTAGGAGAACCTGTATCACTACTGCGGTAACAGATAGCGGGACTGACAGCCAGGTTTCTGGCGCAGTAACCGTCCAAAGGCGACGTCTATCGCCGCTCGAGTTTCTGCGTCGCTATCCGGTCATACCGGCATTCATCATCGCGCTGCTCCTCTTCACAGCAGTCGCAGAGGCGTGGATTCTCCCGCACAATCCCGAAAGAGCGGATCTTAGGGTTCGCCATACCCCTCCGTTTTGGATGGAAGATGAAAATGCTTCCATCTCTTACTTCCTGGGAACCGATGCGCTAGGGCGTGACATCTTAAGCAAGATCATTGCTGGTGCGCGTGTCACCGTTCTAGTGGTCCTCGCGGCAGTTGGAACGGGCATCATCGTAGGAACAACGATCGGTCTGGTTTCAGGTTATTTCGGGGGGATTATAGATGACATCGTCATGCGGTTCGTCGATGCGTGGAACATCCTTCCCGGGTTGCTCATCATCTTGGTCATCGTCTTGGTTTTAGAACAGAGTCTTGAGACTCTGATCATTGTTTTAGCGATTGTTTCGTGGCCGGGCGCTGTCCGGTTGGTGAGAGCAGAGACTCTGTCGCTTAAAAACCGTGAATATGTTGCACTTGCGCGTGTCGCGGGTGCTTCGAATGCGCGGATCATGATCCGGCACATACTACCTGGTGTCGTGAACATCGTGATCGTGACGGCGACGCTGGGAACTGGGAACATCATCCTTCTCGAAGCGTCTCTGAGCTACCTCGGCGCTGGTATTCCACCGCCCGAGCCATCTTGGGGACGGATGATCAGTGAGGAGCGTCAGTACATCGACGCCGCTTGGTGGACTTCGTTGTTCCCGGGTTTGGTGATTGCGATGGTAGTGATGTCTGGCAACTTCCTCGGCGACTGGTTCCGCGACCGGGTCGACCCAACGTTGCGACAGCTGTAATCTCAGTTCGCGTTGCCGGTGGCATAGAGGCGGCAATTCGCGAATACCTGCGCGCGTTTGATCGCGTCGACACGATATCTGGGTTTCGACGTTACGAATCTGGTTCTTTACGAAACTCGCAGATCACACGCGCGTCAATGTCGTAATTGGTGTAAGGTTGCTTCACGCCTTGTCGTCCGCGGTTCGTAGTCGCACGCGCGCTAGTTCTGATGGTCGAATGGCGATTAATCGGTGAAAAGAGAACCTCAGCACACAGGAGTGTAGGTGATGAAAATTCTGACCGATAAGTTCAAACGTAAGACTGTAACCGCTGGGCTGCTCTCTATCGTCGCAGCTATCGCAGTGTTTGCAGTTGCGTGTGGCGGGACCGAGACAGTAATCCAGACCGTCGTGGTTAAAGAGCAAGTGCCAGGCGAAACGGTGATCCAAACCGTCGTCGTGGAGAAGGAGGTTCAGGTCGCGGGAGAAACCGTGGTCCAGACCGTCGTGGTGGAGAAAGAGGTCCAGGTCGCTGGTGAGACCGTGATCCAAACTGTCGTGGTCGAAAGGGAGGTAGAAGTTGCCGGCGAGACCGTCGTGCAGACCGTAGTTGTTGAGAAGGAAGTACCGGTTGAGGTCGTGGTGGTCGAGGAAGTTGAAAAAGAGGTCGAAGTCGTTGTGACGGCGACGCCGGAGGCGATGATGGAGGAGAAGTTAGATCTGATCGACTTGCCGCAATCCAAGAGTCAACCCGGCCACGTCATCTTCGCGGATGTCGGATCGGCGTTGGGAGCCATCACCGGCAACGGCGGGAGCTTACCTGACGCGCCCTTGGGTGGTGCACGAAATTGGGGTGCCGGAGAGAGTCTTTTCACTCCGGGTGACGCTGATTGGGACATCCCGATGCTGGCAGAGTCGTGGGATCTGGCTGATGACCTGAGCTCTGTGACGATCACCATCCGGCAGGGGGTCCAATTCCACAACGATTGGGGTGAGTTGAAAGCCGAAGACATCGCGTGGGTGATGAACCGCACGAACCCGGCGATCAACGCCGAATCGATTGCGGCGAGTGCAGCGAACCTAACCGCGTTGTTCGGCGACGTTCCGGTAGAAGCAATTGACGACTACACGATAAGCGCGCAGTTCAACAACTTTGATGTCCGCTGGGCGAGCAACTTCCTGAACCAAGAGGCTTCAGGCGGTCTGACGACCATCGCGACGTCGAAACGTGCATTCGATGAGAACGGACGTGACTGGCTCAAGGACAACTTCGTGGGCACCGGTCCGTTCGCGGTGACCGATTTCAAGTCTGGTACCAGCGCGACGATGACAAAGGTGGGTTACGACCACTGGCGTAAGAATCCTTCGATTGAATCATTGAGAGTATTGGCGGTTCCCGAAGAGTTCACCCGTGTGGCGTTGCTGCAGAACGGGGAATCGGACGTATCGTTCATTGATCCTAAAGACTTGGCTCGCATGAAGCAGTCTGGTTTCTTGGAGGTGGGTGCTGGCGCAGGTATCCAAGAAGGCGTCATGTTCCCAGGCAACCTCTGGGAGACGACCAATGCGATTACCGGAGAGGCTATCGACTTCCCGTCGCACGGCGTGTTCGTGCGGGAGATCCCATGGGTCGGCAACCCCCACAATCCCGAAGACGCGGACAATCCTTCGGGCATCGATGACATGGAGCAGGCACGATTGGTTCGACAAGCTTTGGCGCGGTCCGTGGATCGCGAGGCGATCGTGGAGCACGTGCTAGGCGGTGTCGGTCAGCCAGTGCACGTCACCTACTTCAGCACGTTCAACCCGAATTGGGAATCGCAGTTCGAGTACCCCTACGACCCAGATGAAGCGGGTCGCATGCTCGATCAAGCTGGATATCCAGCTGACGATAACGGCACACGATTCCAGATACCGCTGTTCGTCGGTCCAGAACTGGGCGGCGGTGAGGGGCCTGCTGGAGAGATCGGCGATGCCATTGCCGGTTTCTGGGAGGACGTCGGCATTCGAGTAGAAGTGCTCAAGTATGCCTACGGTGTATTCCGCCCTGGCTTGGTGAGCCGTTCAACTGTGGTACCCATGTTGACCTCCTGTGACGACGGTAAAGAATCGTATCCATTCGACTGGCCCAAGGGATTGGTCCAGACGACGTTGACGCGTGGTGGCTTCAGTTGCGGTTTCGAATCGCCTGACATCCTGGCGTGGTACGAGGCGGCGGCTTCGGAGCCGGATCGTAGCGAACGCATACGCATCAACAAGGAGTACCTTGCGTACATGCACAACTGGGCGCTGTTCCCGGGTTACGTGACGGTACCTCAGGCTTACTACGCCAACCCGAACTACATCGCCGAATGGCCGATGCATGTTGGCAACAGCTACAACTCGCCAGAGAACATCGTCCTGAGGTAAGGGACCGATGTTGCCTCCCGCAGGCCGGAAGATCTGGCCTGCGGGAGGTTTGAGATTCTTGCTACATGGTCGTCTAGTTGAGACGATAATGGGTTCAACATGCGTCGCTATCTCATCAGGAAGTTGATATTCGCTGTGATCACGTTGCTCGCGGCGACGATGTTCATGTTCGGCTTGTCGCGTTTGGCGGGCGATCCGTTGTTGCTCTTTGCGAAACCCGGCGGGTACGGGATGAGTCCGGAGCGGGTTGAGCAGCTCAGCAAGAAGCTGGGGCTCGATAAACCATTGGTGGTGCAGTACCTGGTTTGGTTGGGACGTGTTCTGACGGGTGATTTTGGTGAGACGATTGTATCGGAGACGTCGGTAGGCAAATTGATGTGGGAACGTGCAGCGCCGACGTTGCAGTTGGCGATCGTGTCATTCATTTTGTCGGTGTTGATGGGCGTGCCGTTAGGTGTTGTCTCTGCCGTCAAACGGGGTACGTTGTCGGATTACGCGAGTCGAACGTTCGCTTTGATTGGTCAAGCCGCGCCGATATTTTGGGTGGCGATCATGGCGATACTTCTGTTCGCGGTGACGCTTGATTGGTTGCCGGTGGGGACTTCGGGCCCGGACCATGTCTCGTTCTGGACTTGGACGAAGTTCAAGTATCTGATCATGCCGGCGTTCGCGCTTGGTTGGGGACCCGCGGCTGCGTTGCTGCGGTTGACCCGGTCCGCGATGCTGGAGGTGCTGGACTCGGAGTACGTGACTATGGCGCGGGCGAAAGGCGCGAACCATAACGTTGTCTTGTGGAAACACGCGTTCCGCAACGCCATTCTCCAGCCGTTGACTACATCGGCGATCGTGTTGGCTAGCTTCGTGACCGGTGCTGTGGTCATCGAGCGCATATTCGCGTGGCCGGGTGTGGGGCAACTGATGACCGATGCTGTCTGGAACAATGACTTCCCGACTTTGACCAGCACGGTGTTGGTGTTCACGGCCGTTTTCGTTGGGATGAACTTTTTGGCAGACATTATGTACGGGGTGTTGAATCCCGTAATCAGGTACGAGTAGATGACCGTTGAGCAAACGGCAAGTCTTGCGGCGCAATCCTCGCCAGCGGTTCAACAGCGTTTGACGTTGTGGTACATCGTAAGGCGATGGCCGATCCTGCCGGTGACTTTGCTCGCTCTATTGGTGATTATGGGTGTCGGTGCGGATTGGATAGCGCCGAACGATCCGATCGATCAGTCGTTACCAGATCGAAATGCTAACCCGCTGTACCGAGATGGCAGCCCATATCTCTTCGGTGGCGACCATGTTGGTCGCGATGTTCTGAGTCGGGTGATACACGGCGCGAGAGTATCACTATCTGTGATGGGCGTGGCCCTATCTGCGGGGATGTTGATTGGCACAGGACTTGGTCTGTTGGCTGGTTATGCTGGCGGTGTAGTGGACGAATTAATCACGCGGATCGTGGATATATGGATGGGCTTCCCATTCCTGTTGCTCGCACTGGTCGCTGCGATCATTGTTGGGGCGAGTTTCCAAACGATCATGGTTTTGATGATTTTGGTGGCTTGGGTATCGTTCGTCCGCAACGTTAGAGCTGATGTGTTGGTGATCAAAGAGAGCGGTTACGTGGCATTGGCGAAGATTTCGGGAGCTTCGACGACGCGGATCTTGGTGCGTCACATACTGCCTGGCACGATCGGGACGATTACGGTGATCGCTTCATTGAGCGTGGGCAACCTCATACTTTACGAGGCAACGCTCAGCTTCTTGGGAGCGGGCATCCCGGCACCGACTCCGTCTTGGGGGAATATGGTGGCCGAGGGTCGTGATTATCTGCAGACGGCTTGGTGGACATCGGTGATTCCAGGGACGGCGCTGTTTTTGACGGTGATGTCGTTGAACTTTTTTGGGGATTGGTTGAGGGATAGGCTGGATCCGCGGTTGCGGCAGTTGGGATAGGGTTTTCGACTTCGAGTACGGGCATGTTTGCTCAGCCACGTGTGGTTCCTCATCGGCCTTCGGATTCGATGTACACGAGTCTTCCAAGTGTTGTCGGAAGGGGGACGGGGGCGTAATCCTCGGTGGCGGTGGCCCACTGCATGAGGAGGGCTCGC
>VXTA01000253.1:0-11414 GCA_009837685.1 Chloroflexota bacterium
ACTATCTCAACCTAATCTCCAGCAGCCGAATCATCACGACCAATACGCTTGTCGAAATTCTGAGACGCTTGGACTCGCCCCCAAACGCGTTGATTACCGCTTCCGGCGTTGCCTTCTATGGCGATCGCGGCGACGAACAACTGACCGAACAGAGCGAACGTGGCGAGGGCATTCTCGCCGACATCGCAGTTCCGTGGGAAGCCGCCACCGCCAGTGCCGAGGAGTTCGGCGTCCGTACAGCCACTGCGCGCTTCGGCATGGTCTTCAAAGCTGACGACGGCCCGCTGCCAGTACTGGCACGCCCCTTCAGATCAGGCGTCGGCGGACGTTTGGGCAACGGCAGACAGTGGACACCTTGGATTCACGTCGACGACGCGGTCTCGGCGCTCATCTTCGTCGCCGAAAACGAGTCGTTAAACGGGCCGGTCAACGTAGTTTCGCCCGGCGTCGTCAGGAACTCAGAACTATCTCACGCCATCGCCGACACTCTGAGCAAGCCCTGCTTCGGGTGGATGCCTGCAATCATCGCTAAATTCGTGATAGGCAACTACATCCAAGAACTCGCTATCGACAGCAAATTCGTCATACCCGAAAAACTCCTGCAAGCTGGTTTCGAGTTTGAACATCGCGACCTGCGAGCCTGTCTAGAACACGAGTTGAGCACAAATTAGACGAATGTGTTGCTCCTTCCGTACGACGAAAGGGACGCTCGCGGGTGAAATGTCCGACAGGACAAAGGGGGCACACCCCTTGATTAAACGTGCCAAAAACCAATTCCACCCCAGCCGGAAACCACATCGAGTGGTAACTACACGCGTCATCGCCCTTTCGTAAAGCGTCGCGAGCGTCAGCTCTGCGCGATCATCTGACGCAGAACGTAGGGCAGAAGCCCCCCATGCTCGTAGTACTCGGCTTCAACCGCCGTATCAACACGGCACAGCACGTCGAACGTCTGGGAAGCACCATCGTCGCTCGTCACGGTGACGCTGAGCATCGAGCCGGGCTCCACGCTCGCTCCGACGCCATTGACGGTGAACCGCTCTTTGCCAGTCAAACCCAACGACTGCGCCGACTGTCCGTCGATGAACTGGAGCGGAACCACACCCATACCGATCAGGTTGGCGCGGTGGATACGCTCGAAACTCTCAGCAATCACGGCTCGCACACCCAACAGCATCGGCCCCTTAGCCGCCCAATCGCGCGAGCTTCCCGTTCCATACTCCTTGCCCGCAATCACGATGAGAGGCACACCCTCAGATCGGTACCGCTCCGCGGCGTTGAAGATGCGCATCGTCTCGCCAGTCGGATAGTGAACCGTCCAGTCGCCCTCGTAATCCGGCGTGAGTTTGTTGCGGAGCCGGATGTTACCGAACGTCCCCCGCATCATCACGTTATGGTTTCCACGCCGCGATCCATAGGAGTTGAACGCTCGCCGTGGAACATCGTTGGCTATCAAATGCTGACCAGACGGCGCGCTTGGAGGGATGCTGCCAGCAGGGGAGATGTGATCAGTCGTAACCGTATCTCCGACACTCACGAGTACACGAGCATTCTCAATCTCGTTCCTAGGCTGCGGTTCCAGCTCAAAACCGTCGAAGTACGGAGGCGGCTGAATATAGGTGCTCCCCGGATCCCATTGGAACTGCTCGCCTGTAGCAGCTTCCAACTCCTGCCATTGCTCAGGGCCATCGTAAACCGCACCATAGCGGTCATTGAACTGATCGACTCCAACCGCGCTGGCAACCGTCTGAGCAATCTCGTTCTGGCTCGGCCAGATGTCCGAGAGGAAGATGTCGTTGCCGTCGTCGTCAGTGCCCAGAGCGTCACGCGTCAGATCAACGTCGATGCGACCAGCGAGCGCGTATGCGACGACCAACATCGGCGACGCGAGGTAGTTCGCCTTCACTTGCGGATGTACGCGCCCCTCGAAGTTCCGGTTGCCACTGAGTACCGCCGCTGCAACAAGATCGTGGTCTGTAACCGTATCCGCCACCTCCTGAGGCAACGGCCCCGAGTTCCCGATGCACGTTGTGCAACCGTATCCAACGGTCTGGAAACCAAGCGATTCAAGCGAATCGGTGAGCCCCGCGCGGTCCAAATAGTCCGAGACTACCTTCGATCCGGGTGCCAGACTGCTCTTTACCCACCACTTGCGCTCCAGTCCGCGTTCAACCGCGTTGCGCGCCAGCAATCCCGCACCCAACATCACGGATGGGTTGGATGTGTTGGTGCAACTCGTGATCGCTGCGATGACAACCGATCCATCTGTAACCTCTGCTCCGTTAGATGAAGCATCCGGAAACGCGTCGCGGAAGTTCTCGGAGACATCGCTCAGCAACACGCGGTCTTGCGGACGCTTCGGTCCCGCCATGCTCGGCTCAACATCACTGAGATCGAACTCGAGAGCAACCGTGTACTGCGGATCGTCGCTGTCGGATGGCGTGAGATAGTTGGCCGCGGAATACGCCTCGACAAGCGCGACCGTCTCCTCGGAGCGTCCAGTGCGTCGCAAGTAGTCGAGCGTCTGTTCGTCAATAGGGAAGAAGCCACACGTCGCACCGTACTCCGGTGCCATATTTCCAATCGTCGCACGGTCGGCCACGGGCAATGACGCGAGACCCGGCCCGTAAAACTCGACGAAGCGTTCGACCACGCCGACACCGCGAAGCATCTCGGTGATCGCGAGCACGAGGTCAGTCGCCGTTGCCCCTTCCGCCAAACTACCGGTAAGTTTCACGCCCACCACTTCCGGCACGAGCATGTAATAAGGCTGTCCGAGCATCACCGCCTCGGCTTCAATGCCTCCCACGCCCCATCCGAGGACACCGAGTCCGTTGATCATCGTCGTGTGCGAGTCAGTACCAACGCAGGTGTCGGGGTACGCGAAGGTGACACCGTCTACCTCGTTGGTTAGGACAGCTGAAGCTAGGAACTCTAGGTTGACTTGGTGGACAATCCCCGTTCCCGGCGGGATGACCAGCATATTGTTGAACGCCGTCTGCGACCACTTCAGCAGCTTGTACCGCTCCACGTTGCGCTCAAACTCGAGGTCAATGTTTCGTGCCAACGCGCCTTCGGATGCAAAGTAATCGACCTGCACCGAGTGATCGATGACCAGATCGGAATGAACGACCGGGTTGATGATGCTTGGATCGCCGCCCTTGTCGGCAACGGCATCGCGCATCGCCGCAAGATCGACCACAACAGGGACACCAGTGAAGTCCTGCAAGGCCACACGCCCCGGCATGTATGGAAACTCTTTGGGTGGAGTTTGTGATGGCGACCAAGACGCCACGAGCCGCACATCTTCTTCGGTCGCGGGACCCACATGAGCGTTACGAAGAGCGTTTTCCAGCAGCACCCGTATCGAAAACGGCAACGTCGACACGTCGCACAGCCCAGCACGTTCAAGAGCCCCTAGATCGTAGTAGGAATACTCTCGCCCTTGGACATCGATTCGATTTACGGATTTGAATGGTGCTGGTTTCATACGCTAAACGCTTGGCTGGGTTGCGGTTGCTCGTGCTTGAATCACCTGAATCCTAATGTATCAGTCGAATGAATCTGCGAAATGTCGCTTATCATTTCAGCGCATACCGAATAGCATCTATCAACGTCAAATCGAAAGGCAGATCGCGAGCATGGGACAACCCAAAGACCAGCTGATATTCGTCGGAACATACACCAATCTCGGCGCAAAAGGCATCTACACGTGCCACATGGATGGCGCAACCGGGCGATTGACCGAGCTATCAGTCGCCACCGATAGCGGACCCAACCCATCATTCGTCACTCTTCACCCGAACGGCAAATTCCTATACTCGGTTGCCGAAGTCAACGATTTCGAGGGCGATGATGCTGGCGGTGTCCACGCATATGCCATCGGAGAAAACGGCAAGCTCTCGCTCATAAACAAAGAGTCGACCAAAGGCACCGGCCCCTGCCACCTCGTCGTTGAGACGAACGGAAAGTACCTCTTCGTCGCCAACTACGCAGGCGGCAGCGTCGCAATGTTCGAGATCAACGACGACGGCAGCCTGAACGAAGCCTGCGACTTCCATCAGCACGTTGGCGGAAGCATGGTTCAGGCAGACCGTCAAAACGAACCACACGCCCACTCCGTGACCATGGCGCCGAGCAACAACCAGCTGATCGTCTGTGATCTCGGCTTGGACAAGGTGCTTGTATATGACATCGATCACGACGCCGGCAAGATTGTTCTGAACGAAGATGCTTCAGCAGATTCGCGACCCGGCGAAGGGCCGCGCCACTTCGCATTCCACCCCGACGGCACCGCCGCGTTCGCTATCAACGAGATCGGTCTGACCATCAGCGCATACGATGTCGATGCCGACAGCGGCAAGCTGACTGAAACCCACTGGGTCGGCACTGTCCGCCCCGATGTCGTCTACGCCGATGGCAACAGCACCGCCGATATTCATGTGTCGCCTGACGGCAAGCATGTCTACGGCTCGAACCGCGGCCACGACACACTGGTCATCTACGGCTGGGACCACTACGCCCGGATGCTCTACTACATCGCTAACGAGTCGACGCGTGGCAACACCCCTCGCAACTTCGCCATCGATCCCACCGGAACTTGGGTGCTCGCCGAGAACCAAGATTCAGGCACCATTCACACCTTCAAGCGAGACGCCGATTCCGGCGAGTTGACCCACACTGGACACATGATCTCGATACCGGGACCAGTCTGTATTCAGATGATGGATGCATAATTAGCGGTCGATCATCTACGAAAACACCCAGCCAAAAGAAAGGCGATTACCTTGGCATCAAACGATTACCGGCATCGGCCGGAGGTTCAGGCGCGATCCGTTGAACTCCTCTACGACGACGGGCTTCCGTTCCGAGACCTCAACAAGAACGGCGAGATAGACACATACGAAGACTGGCGCAAACCAGTCGAAGCTCGTGTCGCCGATCTGCTTTCTCAGATGACGTTGGATGAGAAGGCCGGGATGTTGATGATCGATCAATTGAACGCCGACGCAGGTGGACAAGTCCCTTTACTGGCAGGTAAATTGCTGTTCGAGGAGAAGATGACGCGGTTCATCCTCCGAAACACCGTCACGAACTCGCCTCAAGAAACTGGCCATCCCTTCTTTGGCGCGCAGGTCACGCCGTACGAGATGGCGCAGTTCACCAACGCGGTGCAGGAGATGTGCGAAACCACGCGCCTCGGCATTCCCGCAATCTTCAAGTCGAACCCACGCAACCACTTCGAAGAAGGATTCATGGGTGGACTCGACGCCTCAGTCGGTGCATTCTCGGCGTGGCCCAAAGAGGCTGGTCTCGCAGCGACTCGTGACATGGAGATCATCGCCGACTTTGCCCGTACGGTCGCGAGAGAATGGGTCGCCCTCGGCATCAGAGGGATGTACGGCTACTGTCTTGACCTCTCGACCGAACCTCGATGGTTCCGTATCACCGAGACCTTCGCGCAAGATGCCGATCTGGTAAGCGAGATCGCCACTGCGCTAGTCAAGGGCATACAAGGCGAATCGCTGAACCATCAAAGTGTTCAAGTCACCATGAAGCACTTCCCAGGCGGCGGACCCCAAGAGGGCGGCGCCGACCCGCACTTCAAGTTCGGAAAGTACCAAGCCTATCCGGGCGACAACTTCGACTATCACTACAAGCCGTTCATCGCCGCGATCAAGGCCGGCGTCTCTTCGATCATGCCGTACTACGGCGTGCCGGTGGGGCAGAGGCACCAACCCAACGACGTCGGTATGTCGTTCTCCAAAGGCATCACCACCGAATTGCTGCGAGAGAAGCTGGGATTCGAGGGGAACGTCAACTCAGATACTGCGATTGCCACGACGATGCCGTGGGGCGTCGAAGACAAACCCGTCTCTGAACGCGTCGCTATGGCGATCAACGCTGGTGTCGATGTCCTGTCCGGGTTCAGCGACAACACGCAAATGAGTGCGCTTATCGACTCCGGCACGATCTCCGAGGAACGGCTCGATCAAGCGGTCAGTCGGTTACTTACTGAACAGTTCAAACTTGGTCTGTTCGAGAACCCGTTCGTAGAGCCGAATCGAGCCGGATACATCCTCAACAACCGCATCACGCAGGCCAAGGCTGACGCTGCCCAACGCAAAGCGATCGTGCTTCTCCAGAACCGCAACAACGTGCTGCCGATGGAGATGCCGACGCCTAAACCGCAACCAAATCCGTTCGCAATGCTCGGTTTCCATCAGGATGCGACGGATGAGCCAGAGATCGAACCGGTCAGCAAAAAGCTCTATGTCATGGGCATGGACCCCGAAGTGATCAATGGTCCCGAATGGAATGAATACGAGGTTGTGTCTGGAGGCTACGACGCTGCCAACGGAGAATCCAGACCTGCGGTCCCCGATGACACGGACTACGCAATAATCCGCGTCATCATCGGCAACAACAGCAAGATTGGCGGAGGCTTCCTTCCGGTTCCCGATCCGGAAGAGCTCGATATGATCGCTTTCTCCGACATGGATGAATCAAGTTCGTGGACGGTGACACCTAATCTGGCCGACATTAACGGCGTAATGTCCGAAATCGGTGCCGACCGCACTATCGTAGCGATCCGCTTCCGTCAGCCGTTCGTACTCGACGAAGCCAGCGGCCTGCGAAACGCCGGTGCCATTATCGCCACATTCGGCTCAAGCGACGCAGCATTGATGGATGTCCTAACCGGCAAATATCCGGCACAAGGCAAACTACCCTTCGCCCTCGCCAATAGCGCTGAGGCGATCCTCCGTCAACATTCAGACGTTCCGGGCTACTCCGAAGGGGACACCCTGTTCCCGTTCGGGCATGGGGTTGGATATTAAAACCAAAGCGCCAACAACCTTCTGATCAGCGAATGATCATGACAATATCATGGAAAATTCATGACCGCTTCATGATAATATGAGGGCATGGCTACTCTGCAAGTAAAAAATCTACCCGAGGAAACGTACGAGCAACTGCGTCAATTGGCGAAGCGACGCAATACGACGATCAGTGCAACGGTACGGCAAGCGGTGGACCGTGAACTTGAGGCTGCATCTTGGTGGGACGATTGGGACAAGACACCGCGCAGCAATGTCAAGATCGATTCTGCCGAATTGCTGAAGGAAGCACGTGAGCTTCGCGACGCAGGGTTAGAATGACCGGCTACGTGATTGACGCTTCGGCGCTGGTTGAAGTCGTTTTGCACACGGAACTTGGTGAAGCAGTTGCGAACATGATCCGTGATCGTAGATTGATCGCACCTGAATTAATTGACGTCGAGGTTTTAGCGACCCTTCGTCGAAGCGTTTTGGCGAAATCAGTGTCGGACCCTGAAGCCAGCCTCGCTGTCCATCGTCTCATCAACGCTCCAATCACTCGTCATTCTCATAGAACTCTTGTCCAGGAAGCATGGCGATACCGTCAAAATGTCAGCGCGTACGACTCGTTTTATGTGGCACTCGCTCACAAAAACAGAATGCCGCTAATCACCGTTGATGCCCGGCTAAGTCGAGCACCAGTCACTGATATTGCGATCATAAACCTCCGCTAAAAACCCTACTGCAACGGCAACCAGGGTTGCAACCAGTGCTGCGAGTCTACGAGTCGTACCTCGTCGACCCATTTAACCCAGTCGTAACCGCGTCTGCCAGGTGCTACCAATCGCAACGGCGCGCCGTGGCCGTGCCACAATAACTCGTCGCCGACGCGGGTCGCCAGCATGATCTCGCCGAACTCCGATGACGCGTATCGCCGCGTATAACCAGTAACCGAGTGCACAATGCAGCTGCGCGCTTCTGCGTTCAAGCCTGCGGCTTCCAAAACGTCACGCAGATAAATGCCGCTCCAGATCTGGTGTGAGTACCAGCCACCCGTACAGTCGAGCGTCGCTTCGAGTTCGGTGAGGTTGATCCCGAGATTACCGTTCTCAAGGTCTAGAAGCGTCAACGATGCGGAATTGCCGTCAACATCCACGAGGTTCAAACGCCATTGGGCAATATCTATCTGCGCCGGTTTGTCGTTGAGCCACGACGTTGTAGGGAAGATGTTGCCCTCGTATGATCGGCGTTCGTGGGAGCCAGTGAATCGTCGATCTGCGCCCGGAGTGGGTATCGTCCGGATGATGTTCTCACTAACTACCCACGCCGCCGTCCCCATGGCAAGTACAGAGCCGAACCGCAAAACCTCGCGTCTTTCAGCGCTGTATCCGACTCGGAACCGGGCGGTGTACGCCCAGGCATGCCACGCAATGAAAGGTAGGATCGCGGCACCGGCGTAGATGTGGAGGCTCATGCCAGTGATTCCTTCGACAGACCAAAAACCTCCGATGCTCCATACGACACCAATACTCAGGGTCGTCAGAAGGAGCACCGAAACTAGAACCGCAACGTTGCGTGGCCTTCCTCGCGATGGTCGTTTGAGCGAATGCAAGGCAAGTGCCGTTTTCCAAGCTAGGACAGCGATGATGCTGTAGCCAAGGACGCTATGGATCTGCAGAACAATCTCGTGCTGCGAGTTGCCGCTCATCAATCCGACCGCGCCCGTCACCAACTCGCCCGCAACGAGTGTGAGGAGGATGAGATTTACCCACTTATGATGCATCGGAGCCCTCTAAGTGGGATGGTATGTGAAAAATAGAGGAGCTTAAACGTCGTCCATCTTTTCGGGTGTCATGAGTTCCCAGAACTCGATCTCTTGACTCTCGATGTGCTCGCGCACCTGTCCGCCGACTTGCAACGCTTCCCGCGGGATACTTCCACCCGACATGTAGGGTGATCCAAGGTTGTCCTGCGTCCACTCAAGTACCACGGTGTCCGGCTCGCCCGGCACGGTGCCAGCGTTGAAATAGACCGTGCCCTTCGAACGCCCCGCCGATTCGTAGATCTTCTGTTGCTTCTGAACCAGAGAAGCAACGAGCTTGCCTTGGCGGTACTTGGCCTTGTAGACCCGTCGGAGCATGTACATCAAGTTACCTCGTACTTTGGTTGTGTTCTGCGTTAGAACCGGTTGTCAGCTAAGTAAAACGCTTTTCAAGCGTAGCGGTTACCATAATATTCTGAATTCCTCGCCCCATTCCCACTCAATCCGCAACCACCTTGAAAATAGGCATCAATCGTGAACACGCGCCCGGCGAAAACCGAGTCGCGGCATCCCCAGATCTGGTGTCCAAGTTGTCGTCTGCTGGCCATGATGTAGTCGTACAGAAAAGTGCAGGAGCTAGCGCAGGCTTTCCCGACCCGATCTACGATGAAGCGGGTGCGACACTCGAAGAGTCGGCGTCCGAAATCGCCCAATCCTCCGATCTATTGCTCCACGTTGGCAAACCGTCAGTCGACGAAATCGGCTCGTTGCAAGGCGGATCTGCCCTCGCTGCGACGCTCGACGCTCGACGTGACACAGCCACAATCGACTCGCTCGCTAAAGCTGGCGTGACGGCGTTTGCGATGGACTTAGTCCCGCGCATTGCCCGCGCTCAGAGTATGGACGTGCTCTCCTCACAAGCGTCAATCGCAGGCTACAAATCAGCGTTAATGGCCGCAAACGCTCTGGGCCGTTTCTTCCCGATGATGATGACCGCTGCCGGAACGATACCCCCCGCGCGCGTCTTGATCCTCGGTGCAGGCGTAGCTGGCCTTCAGGCGATCGCCACCGCCAAACGCCTCGGAGCCGATGTCTACGCCTACGATGTACGGGCGGCTGCCGGCGAACAGGTCGAGAGCCTTGGAGCCAAATTCATCGCACCTCCCGACGCCGACGATGCCGAATCGGCAGGTGGCTACGCGCGGGCACAGACCGAAGACGAGAACGCACGTCAACGACGATTCTTATCCGAGCACATTGTTCGTGCAGATGCAGTGATTACAACCGCCGCGATTCCCGGACGACAAGCGCCTTTATTGATCGAAACCGAGACAGTGGAAGCTATGAGACCCGGTAGCATCGTTATCGACCTCGCCGCCGAGACCGGCGGGAACGTCGAAGCGACGGTTGCCGGAGAAGACGTGAACGTAAACGGCGTAACCGTAAAAGGACCAGTTAACGTTCCGTCGTCGATGCCGTACCACGCCTCGGTAACTTACGCCCGGAATCTGGAATCGCTGCTGACGCTGATCATCGGCGAAGACCTCTCGCTAACGCTCGATTTCGAAGACGAAGTGGTCGATGCGATGTGCGTAACCCATGCCGGTGAGATACGCGGACACACGGTTGGACGATGAGCACAGGAGACCGATATGTCGATTGAAGAACTCCTAATCTCGCTGGCCGTATTCGTTTTGGCCATCTTCGTGGGATACCTCACGATCACCCGCGTCCCGCCGACGTTGCACACACCGCTGATGTCAGGTTCCAACGCGATCTCAGGTATCGTCATCGTCGGTGCCATCATCGTGGCAGGAACCGTCGGCGGTCTTCTCGGCGCGATCTTAGGAGTGGTAGCAGTCACATTGGCGACCATCAACGTGGTTGGCGGATATCTCGTGACTGACAGGATGCTACGCATGTTCCACCGTAGCGACGAAGAACGACGTTAAACGAGAGCAATGGACGACTCCATACAGATTCTCGACAACGTAACGCTCGCAGCGTATATCGTCGCTTCTGTCTTGTTCATCATTGGACTTCTCTGGCTACGGTCGCCTGAGACGGCAAGAGCGGGAAATCGGCTCTCGGCGTTGGGAATGCTGATCGCAGTCGTCTTCACTGTTATCGACCGAGACATCGTCAGTTACGAGTGGATAATCGTCGGTTTCATCGTCGGTGCCTTGATCGGTGCCATCGCAGCGCGGCAGGTTCAGTTAACGGCGATGCCACAGATGGTCGCCATCTTCAACGGTTTCGGCGGTGCAGCGTCCGCGGTCGTTGCCGCAGCTCAGATTCTCAGCCAGAACGACACTGGCGATGTTGATACCGTCGTCAGTGTCACGGTTGCACTGTCGGTACTAATCGGCTCGCTGACGCTAACTGGCAGCCTCATCGCTTTTGGCAAATTACAGGGCATCGTTGCCACTCAACCCGTACTGATTCCGCTACGTCACGTTATCACTGCGCTGTTGGTAATCGGCGGTTTGGCAATGGCAGGAATCCTGATATACGACGCGAACCTCGAATGGGCACTCCTCGCAATGGCCGTCATCGCGCTAATCATCGGCGTACTGATCGTTATCCCTATCGGCGGTGCAGACATGCCGGTAGTCATCGCGCTTCTCAACTCTTATTCCGGATTGGCCGCCGCGGCTACAGGGTTCGTAATCGACAATCCGATGCTCATAATCGCCGGATCGCTGGTCGGTGCTTCCGGACTGATTCTCACTCGCATTATGACGCGGGCGATGAACCGGTCGCTAGGCAACGTCATGTTCGGCGGCTTCGGTGTAGCTGACTCGACTGGCAGCGCAGCACCCGGAGCAACCGCG
>VXTA01000253.1:11424-14939 GCA_009837685.1 Chloroflexota bacterium
GTACGATCTGTGAACGCCGCCGAGGCTGCAATACTCCTCGGATACGCCGATTCAGTCATCTTCGTGCCCGGATACGGTCTTGCCGTCGCACAAGCGCAGCATCAGGTTCGAGACTTGGCCGACATGCTCAAAGAGCGCGGGGCACAGGTCCGATACGCAATTCACCCTGTGGCTGGCAGGATGCCCGGCCACATGAACGTGTTGCTCGCGGAAGCAGATGTCCCATACGATGAGTTGAAGGATTTGGACGAGATCAACGACGACTTTAGGCGGGCCGATGTTGCAGTTGTCGTAGGTGCCAACGATGTCACGAATCCGGCCGCACGAACCGACCGCAGCAGCCCGATCTATGGGATGCCGATACTGAACGTTGACCAAGCACGTTCGGCTATCGTGCTGAAACGTTCCATGGCATCTGGTTTCGCCGGTGTTGAGAACGAACTTTTCCACATGGAGAACACGATGATGCTCTTCGGCGACGCGAGGGCATCCGTCGAAGATCTACTGACGGAGATGAAGGAACTTTGACCCTGAGGCGCAAAGGACAACGATAGACATGAAGATTCACGGTGTTGGCCAAATCTCGATTTCAGTAACCGATGTAGACAGAGCAGTAGAGTTCTACCGCGACACGCTCGGGATAGACTTCCTTTTCCAAGTCCCTGGCACGAACCCGATGGCGTTCTTCAATTGCGCCGGGACTCGCCTCTACATCAACCAACCAGAGAATCCCGAGCAAGCTGGCACCTCCGTCATCTACTTCCAAGTCGATTCTGCCCAAGAAGCCGCCAAGGATCTGACGGCGCGCGGCGTCACCATCGAATCCGAACCCCACATCATCCACCAGACGGATAACTACACGCTCTGGATGGCCTTCTTCCGCGATCCGGACGGCAATCTAATGGCCGTGATGAGCGAAGAGGGCGATTTGATGGGCTGAACTCATCACCCATCGAGTTCTATTCGACAGATGCTACCTGCGGTTGCTAAGCAACAGCCGCAGACCCAGTGCTACTAGAACTACCCCGAAAGGTATCCAGACATACTTCGGATCAAGTTGGACTATGCCGAAGATCCACAGCAGCAACCAGACACCGATGACGAGGAACAGAACTCCACAACCGATTCTGGGCCATTGATTGTCTTTCTTCACGCCAAATCCAAATTCTGAGTAGTAGAAGCGTAGAGGGGGCCTGCGACGATCAGGAAGGCTGTGATCGTCATCAGCATTGTGTCGACGGGGGGGTGGTGTTCACTCGACCTGCGCTAAGCGTTGGCTTTGTGCTTCGTCGTACGCATCGAGTTCTGGAATCGTCAGCCCTCGACCTTCATTTTTGGCTTTCAACCAACGCTCAAAGGACCGCTTGCTTTCGCCGGATGGTCTGCCTTTGACGAATCCATCAACGCTTAGATCTTCATCGAGATCGGGCCAATGAAACCCTTCTCCGTCGAGCAACATCTCCCAATTTTCCCGCTCATGTTTCGTCGCATGCTCGAGACGGGGATACCAACTCAAGGGCACCGTGATTGTCCGGCCATCGGCGAGATCAACGGTCAGGGAATCGTCAGCGAAATGCAGGTTCGTGGCCAACACTTCGTCTCTTTTATCGATTGAGATGCTCATTCCATCTTTCTAGCATCGCTGTTTCGTTGTTCTCTATTATGCGTTCGACGCGATTCAGTTCAGTTTGACTGAATCCAATATTTTTCGCCAAATCTACGGGCTGTAACCAGAACTTCGCTTGGTTTCGATCCCGACGAACGTGTATATGCGGAGGTTCGCCACCTTCGTCCGAATAGAACGAAAATCTGTACGGCCCTTCTCGGTGGACTACAGGCATACAGTCAATGAAATCAAAAAAACCAACGACTAATCGTCCCGATGATTACAGATCTACCACGCACCCTGCAGATGATCCGGCGGGGTCATCGGCTCCTTGTTCCACAGCGTCTCCAGTGTGTAGCGCGGCTCCCAGCCTAAGATGCGACGTGTCTTTTCGCTGTTGAATTTGTGGTGCGGGATTTCCGGGAAGGTGAAAAACGTCTCGCATCGGGAGGGCAGCCGATCCAGCGGGACTTCCAAGGCGGCTTGGATCGCTGTTCCGCAATCAGTCCAAGCGGTCGTGAATGGCGTCATGTCCTCGTGATAGGTCGCTTCAGGCACGCCTCGGCCTAGGCCCCAGTTCCAAGTGTGGCGCATGTTGTAGTAAAGCATCGTGATGACGTAAATACCATACTGCTCGCTGAAGACGCGGCAAATCTCTTGGCCTAGACCCTTCGAGTGAGCGTATAGACGCGTGCCGAACTGCGGCGGCATGTCGGGATTGAGATCGAAATCCCAGTTCTCGTACGTCTCGCCGACAAGTTGGAAGTGAGGTCCGGTGTTGATGACGCGTTGGATGCCGTGTACCCGCGCAGCTTCCATCATGTTGTAGTTGCCGCGAGTGCTGACGTCGAACGCGGCTTCGACGTATCCGCGAATCACGGACAGGTTGATGATGGCATCGCACCCTTCCGCAGTTGCCACGACACCATCGAGATCGGCTGAACTCAAATGCCGGAAGTCGCCTTCGAATTCGTCGCCGGGAGGATTGATGTCGGTGAGGATGATGTCGTGGCGGTGCTTCAACGCCTTGACAACCCAAGGTCCGAGCATCCCGCATCCACCGAGTATGAGAACTTTCATCTTTAATGACCCTCCGAGTGGGGCGTTTGAGCTAGAAGCCCAGCGTCGCTGCTGCTTTTGCCGTTGTATACCGCTGGTTCGGGACTGTTGATTGAATATGGATGTCCTGCCAGGGCTCGACATCGGACTCCAACGCTGCTAGCACCGCGCGACCGAGGTCTTCGGAGCACAGTGCCGAGGTTCCCGTGTCGCCACCAATGTCATCTCTGCCACCAGCGACCAATGGCCAACCGAGCCGAAGATTGACGACCTCGAACTTTTGGTCTCGCGCATACTCCTTGCAGATGATCTCCACGAGGTGGGCACAGAGCAGATTGATGTCACTCGCCAACGGTTTGCTACGCCATAGCTCCGTGACGACCAAGTTCTCCTCGTACTCCTCCATCAACCGTAGCGTGCTCAAATTGACGACTCGATTAACGCCCGCGTTTGATGCTGCCCAGAGGAGATTGTAGGTGCGGCGCGTGTAGTAGTCGAGATGAAAGGTTGCGCCCATATCCACCTCGTCTTGATAACCGACATTGATGATGGCGTCGATTCCTTCGACCAACTTGTCAGTCGCTTCGTCGTGCTCCAACGCGCAGACTACTACATCTTGAGGTTCATATGGCGCCATCGACGTTAGGCGCAGGTCATGGCCCGAGTCGGCGAGTTCGGCGACGACGGCCCGCCCTATGGCAGTTGGGGATCCGTTTACGAGTATATTCATGAGCGATCGATAGGGTGGTGGATGTTACGTTCTCGGATGATGATATCGCGTAGGTGTTTGGGATGCTACGCTGATACAACATGATCCGAATCGGCGAAATCAGAGCTGTATAGAGATGTG
>VXTA01000136.1 GCA_009837685.1 Chloroflexota bacterium
GTCAAGCACTCCGATGAACTCATCAAAGGGGTACGCGCAACCCGAGGGTCTGCTGAAGTACGCAACTGTTGGCACGGAATATCTTGGCAATCGTTCGATGAACGTCACTCCGAGTTCTACGCCGCCTTTGAATATCGGCCTGCGCGACCAGAGGTCTGGGATGTCGCCGCAAAAAACCAGCCTTCCGAGCCAAGCCGTTCTGACTTTCAGACCGTCTGGGACGCAGCCGGTCAACCAATTCCGATCGATTAGAAACTCGTTGAGCCTGGTGAGTTTTTCCAGTTCATTTGGAACATTACCTGTCAGATAATTGGCTCCGAGGATCAAAGATTCTAGTTTTGCAAGATTGCCGAGATCACTTGGTATCTCGCCGTCGAGGCTGTTCTGGGCAACATCTAAGCGAACAATATTTCGGAGATTGCCGAACTCACGAGGGATTTCGCCTTTGAGATTGTTGACTCCGATATCTAAATGTCGGAGGTTCGTCAGATTGCCAAGTTCCGGTGGGATGGTACCGGTAAGACGGTTGTCGGTGAGGTCGAGATTTTCGAGCGCGTCCAGTCTTCCGAGTTCTGGTGGCAACACGCCGCTTAATTCTTGGAAGGCGTAAACCAGTTCAATGACTCTGAGCGGGGTGCCGCCCAATCGAAGGCCTTGCCATTCAAAGATCGAGAGAGTGTCGTGCCAGTTCAGTTCGGCGTCGCCGGCGAGACGGTCCTTTATCCAGAGCAGAGTTTCGCAGTCACGGACGAGGCCGCGGTTGGATCCAGGTGTTGGTACAGCTATGCCGTTGGAGCAGTTGAATTCTGGTTCGGGTGTCGCAGTTGGAGTGTGAGTCGCGGTGGGCGTGATTGTCGAGGTGTGAGTAGCTGTGGGGGTTGGTGTATTAGTAGGTGACGATGTTGGAGTTGGAGTTTGCGTAGGGGTGTTCGTTGGAGTAGGTGTCGGAATCGGAGTGGGAGTATCGGTGGGTGAGGGTGTTGGAGTGGAAGTTGCCGTAGGCGTAGAGGTGGGTGTACTAGTTAACGTGGACGTAGGCATGGGTGTTGGCGTAGATATGGATGTCGATGTGACGGTTGGGGTCGCGGTGTGCGTTGGGGTTGGAGTTTCCGAGGGCGTCGCGGTGTGAGTCGCTGTAGGCGTGCTGGTGGAGGTCGCGGTAGACGTCTCGGTTGCTGTCGGAGTTGACGTTTTGGTTGGGACTGGAGTGGGAATAGGTTCCGGAAGTTCTGTAGCGGTGGGTACTGGCGGCCTTGTAGAAGTCGGCGATGGCGTCGGAGAGGGTTTTGGCTCGATTGCGGTGGTGGGCGTTGGCTGTTCGGTTGAAGTGCAGGCGTTGAACAGCACAAAAGCGAATGCGAGCGCGATTGCTATGCATTTCAAGTCGGTGAGAGTCGAGATCGCGCCTGACAAAGCGGGATGTAAACTTTGGTAACTCACGAAGGACTATTAACCAAAAACGGGGTCAATGGATTATGCGCACGAGCAAGATTAGGTCAGCCATTAACAATAAATCGAAAGTTACCAGCATAACTTTTACGTTTCCGGCTCCGTCTTTGGCGGAGATGGCGGGTTACGCAGGGTTCGATGTGTTGCATCTGGACATGGAGCACGGAGTGTTTGATTGGAACGATGTCGAGGCGATGTGTCGTGCGGGCGAACTGAATGGTATGACTTGCACAGCTCGGATACCCAATACTGAGACGGACACGATTCTGCGGGCGTTCGATCGCGGGCTGATGGGCATACTGTGTCCGCACGTGGACAACGCTGAACAGGCGGAACGGATCGCGAAGGCGGCACGTTTCGGACCGGTCGGAGAGCGCAGTTTCGGAACCTCGCGAGGCAGAGAGTACGGCATGGCGGGACATGAATCGCCCGACTACATGGCGAGTTTCAACGAGCAGGTGACGGTGGCGGCGCAGATCGAGACCGCGAACGCGGTGGAGACGATCGACGATATCCTGCAAGTTGAAGGCATCGACCTTATCGCATTCGGATCGAACGACTTGGCGCAGTCGATGGGTTATTCGGGCTATCCGAACCATCCTGAAGTGCGCGCGGCGGAGCAGAGGGTTCGCGACGCGACACACGCCGCGGGAGGATTGTTGACCGAAGACGTCGAGGTCGGTATCAACCTGGTGCAGTGGTTACCTGAGGTCTGGGCGGATTGGATGGCCTCGGCGCGGGCTTAAACGCCGATATCTCCGACATCGAATCGACCTTCTCCGTTCGGAATAGTGTGTAATAAACTTACACATACACAACAGAGATACATAACATCATTGAGGCGTAAGTCATGGCCAGGGTACAGATGGTGATACCGGATGCGGATAAGTATCGTTTCGTGCATCAGGCGCGGCGCGAAGGGATGTCTTTGAGTGCGTGGTTGCGGGCGGCGGCTCACGATCGTTTGGCTGTTCGGCAAGGATCGAAGCGGTTTCAGTCCGTTGAGGATGTTAAACGTTTCTTCGAGTGGTGCGCAACGCTTGACGATTCTGAAGGTGAACCCGAACGTGAACCTGATTGGGAGGAGCACTTGGCGGTGATTAAAGAATCTAAACTCCGAGGGCTACCCAGACCTTGATTTTCGTTGACACAAACGTCTTCATGTACGCCGTTGGAACGCCTCATCCCCGTCGCCAGTCAGCCATTGAGTTTTTCGTCGATGCGCAGAGAACTAACGCGCAACTCGCGACGTCTGCTGAGGTGTTGCAAGAACTAATGCACGCATACATCCCTGTTGCGAGGTATCAACGACTTGAAGCCGCAATGACATTGGTCGATGAGGCGGTATTCGAGGTTTGGCCGTTGGAAAAAGAAGATGTGACTCTGGCTATGCAGTTGGAGAATCAACACCGCATGTTGAGTTCTAGGGACCTTTGTCACTTGGCATCATGTCGTCGACGTGAGGTCAGCGACATGATGACGTTTGATCAGGCGCTACGCGGCGCGTTTGGCACGGTTTCGTAGATTCCCGCCCCCGTATCGGTGTACGGGGCAGGCCTCGCGGGGATGACAGTCTGGATTCCGGCTTTCGCCGGAATGACTGAGTTGTGGAAACTTCGTGATGACGTATCCTATTGGGCATCCGTAGAAGAGGTGGAATAGAAGGAGATCGTAAACGTCATGACTTCGTCAACATCAATCTGCAATCCTGATGGACTCAAGTGGGAACCGGTGGCCGGGTGGCCCAAGCTGCCGATGGGGGTCTCGTTCTACGGTGACGCCACCTCGGTGGCGGTCGACTCGCAGGACAACGTCTACGTCTTCAACCGCGGGACCGACCCTATATGTGTGTTTAGTCCAGACGGCGATCTGATCCGTACCATGCTGCATGGGACGGTGACGCGTCCGCACGGGATCGAGATCGACGGCGACGACAACATCTACGTCGTCGATGACGACGGACACTACGTCCGCAAGTTCGACCAAGAGGGCGTAGAGCAGATGACGATCGGCGTGCAGGGCGAGCCGTGCGAATGGCAGGGCGGAGGTTACTTCAACCGACCGACGGACATCGCTATCCATCCCGACACGGGCGAACTCTTCGTCTCCGACGGTTACGGGAACTCGCGAGTTCACCGGTTCGATCCCGACGGCAATCTCATGCAGTCTTGGGGCGAGCCCGGCACCTATGACGGTCAGTTCAGCTTGCCGCACAACATATCGATGCTCGGCGAGGACCAAGTGATCGTCGCTGACCGAGAGAATTTCCGAGTGCAGATATTCACTACCGACGGTGAGTACGTCGACCAGTGGCACATCCACCACCCGATGTCGGTTACGCAGGGCAAGGGCAACGACGACAAGATCTACATCGGCGACATGATCCAGCCAGCGGTCCAGCGCGGGGTACCCGATCTCGGAGCGCGAGTGTCGGTCCTGACGGCAGATGGTCAGTTGATCGAGCGATTGGGCAACCCGCAGCCAGGCATGGGCGTCGACCAGTTCACCGCGCCGCACGGCGTGTCAACCGACTCGCAAGGCAATGTGTATGTAGCCGAGGTTGCGTACACTAACTTCTACTCCAGCCCCGAGAACTGCGGGATGGACGAACCGCCGAAAGGCGAGATCGTCAGCTTGCGGAAGTGGGCGCCCGTCAACGGCGCATGATTTTTGCCAACCGTCTTGTGAAATGCAACTAGTGTTGTAATATACGCGAATCGAGGCGAGAAATTCGACCTTGATTAGACAGCACATGCATTTCAAGACGGTTGGTTATATGAGCACATCAGATTGGTTGGCGGCGGCAGGAATAGGCGTATCCGCCGGGACACTGGTTGCGGTCGGTTTCGGCGCGGTGTGGTTGCAACACTACTTGGAGAACCTTAGATTGAAGCGGGAGGTTTTCCGTAGAGTGGTAGGCAACGTTCACGGGATTATCCATGACTGTCAGGTCTTCAAAGATTCTCACTCCTTTAACGAAGCTGGTCTGATCGCGATTAATGAGGTACGCGCTACGTACAGCGAAAATGACGTACTAATTGCTTGGTCAAACTGGCACGCTTCGGATGATCCCATAGACTTTGCCGAACTTATCCGAGCTATGAGCGCGGCATGTAAACTCAAGCAGTACCAGAATATGGGTCCAAGAGAGGTCGCAGACGCGTTTAAATGTAGTTGTGTTCCCGACGTGGTCTAAGGGAGGTTCCAATGGCCGAAAAAAGCACGAAAACGATTTTCTTCAAAAATGCCCGCCCCCACAACTGGCTCGATGACGCCAAGAAGCAAAAGGAGAAGGAAGCTAAAGTTGCCAGCAAGACAAAAATAGCGAATTCCGATACTTAACACTTAGCGCACAAAGAGTTTCATTTCTGTGGTAGCCATGCCATCGGACTTACCATCGTCAAACAAGCGGCTCGAAACTAGGACCTTAATCCCATGCCATACCAACCCGTCCCATACTGGGCAAAACTCCCACACCCGATGTCCTTCAAAGAAGCCACATCGGTGGCGGTCGATTCGCAGGACCGCGTCTACATCTTCAATCGCGGCAACTGGCCAATGATGATCTTCGATGCCGACGGCAACTTCATAGAGACCTGGGGAGCGGGCGAGTTCAATCGCCCGCACGGCATATTCATCGACGGCGACGACAATCTTTATCTCGCCGATGACGACGACCATGTCGTTGAAAAGCGAACACCGTCGGGCGAGATAATCTTCCGGATCGGCGAGCGCGGAAAGCCGGCGGCGTGGCAGGAGGGCGATCCCTTCAACAGACCTACCGACATCGTGGTGCATCCCGAGTCGAGGGACATTTTCATCACCGACGGCTACGGGAACTCGCGGGTTCACAAATACGGCCCTGAAGGCAACCACATCACATCGTGGGGTTCACCGGGGGCTTTGGACGGTCAGTTCAGCCTGCCGCACAACGTCTGCATGCTCGGTGATGACAGGATCGTAGTGTGCGATCGCGAGAACTTCAGGATTCAGGTTTTCAGTCTGGACGGGGAGTATCTGGATCAGAAGCACATGCATCGTCCTATCGCGTGTGCCAACGGACGCGCGGGCGATGACCGAATCTACGTCGCCGAGGCTGGCGCACCAGCCGTCCAAGCAGGCGTACGCAACCTCGGCCAACGCGTCGTCATCCTCGACACCGACCTAAACGAAGTCGACTCTTTCGGCGCAGGCCTCGCAGGCGAGGGACACGACCAATTCATCGCATCGCACGGCATCGCAACCGACTCCACCGGCGCCGTCTACATCGCTGAGGTTTCGTACACGAACACGGGCTCGAACCTGAACCCGCCACGGGAAGTTACCAGCTTGCGAAAGTGGGAGCCGGTTTAGCGGGGCGAACTGCTTAAATGCTCAGCCCTCCAAGCCCGAATCTGCGCGGCATGCTCTTCATAGTGCAGGAACGACCACTCATCGATTAGCCGACGTCTAGGATGGTCTTGCTCGAAATGACTGGCGGGTGTGTTGGCTAGAGCGTCGCGGAGTCGGCGATGGGTCGAATCTAGGCGTTCGATGACTTCCCGCGGCGACGCGTCCACCATTGTCGAGATCGCCTCCGCGTTGAATGTGTCGGCATCCGGCTCGGGGTAGTCGTAACCGTCGTCGGGTGTCTCGAGAGCAGTCATCAGAAGGCGCTCCCACGCGCCGATGTGCCAGAGGATCTGGTTGACCGACCACTCGCCGCAAGCTCCGGGTTCTTCGGCGTCTTCGCTGCGAAGCTCGTTGAAAGACGCGCGGAAGCGACGCCATGCGTCGTCGATAGCTAGGATGACGAGGCGTTTGGTGGTGTCTTGATCGTGTTCAGCCATTGTCGTGAGGTGCAGTGGCGTATGCCGATGGTAACTGAAGCGGCGATGCATATGTCAGTTCAATGCCGTAATATGCATGGCATAGCTAATTAACTTGGCGCCTGCGGGCGAGGAGAGATGTCATGACGATCGTCGGCGATGGAGATTACAGGTACGAGGTGCTGCCGGAGTGGCCGAAGAAGATGCCAGAGAGTTGGAAGTTCGGGATGGCCTCGGATGTGGCGGTCGACTCGAAGGATCGGGTCTGGGTGTTCGCTCGCGAGCAGCATCCGGTGACGTGGTGGACGACCGATGGCGAGCTGGTCGGCAGTTGGGGATACGGCCTGACACTCGGCATCGCGCCGGAGTTCTTCTTCCGTGAGCCCCATGGCATATTCATCGACTCCGACGACAACATCTGGCTGTCGGAGAAGCAGCGTCACATCGTCACTAAGCACAACCAATCGGGCGAGATTCTGATGGAGCTTGGAGAGCGTGACTGGGCGAGCGTGACGGTTACATGGGACGGCAGGCACGGCGATCCGTTTAACTCGCCGACAGGCATCGCGGTTGCGCCGAACGGCAAGATCTACGTCTCTGATGGCTATGGCAACCGTCGCATCCACCGCTTCGCCGCAGACGGCACACACGAGATGGCCTGGGGCATCCCGGGTGGTGGACCAGGCGAGTTCGCGCTGGTGCACAACGTCGGCGTCGATGACGATGGCCGAGTCTACGGATGCGACCGAGAGAACAGCCGCATTCAGATCTTCGACGGTGACGGTAACTTCATCACCGAATGGACAGACATGTCTGCGCCGGGGGACATCCACTTCCGCGACGGCCTGGCGTACGTAGCGGAGCAGGGCGACGGCTGCGCGGTGTCAGTTTGGACGCTGGACGGTGAGTTGGTGACGCGCTGGCGCGGGGACGACGAGGCCAAGATCCTCGGCGCCGCCCACGGCATCTGGACCGACTCTGAGGGTAGCATCTACGTGGCAGAGATCGGTACGCCTGAACGCGGGCAGCGAGTCAGAAAGTTCCAGAAATTGTAAGATTTGTGACAAAGCAATGAGTTGAGTCAGAAAGACGTTGTTACTCTTGATGTAGAACATAAAAACTACATCGAGGTTAGCGCTGAATGGTAACTATGGAAGAACGCATGTCGACGGTTGAACAAGAAGTGAGTTCGATCAAGGCGACTTTAGAGCATCTGGCGACGAAGGCCGATCTTGCAGACGTCAAAACGGACATAGCCGAGTTGAAGGCTTCGATTTCGGATTTGAAGTCGGATTTGACGTGGCGAATGTTTGGGATGCTAGTCGGTTTGATGGTGGCAGTAGGGTCAGTCGTCGCCGTGGTTCAGACGGTTTTCGATTGATTGACATCGCTACATGGTCGTTCACTTCAGCGATGCCTCCACCAGTTCGCGCAGTACGTTGGCTAGTAGGAAGACGATGAGGCCGAGAGCTAGTATGGCGTTGTAGCCGAGGAGTTTAGACGCGATGCCTTCCCGGACTGTCTCCTCGGATGACATGCGTCGTCGCCGCCAGACGATGTAGAACATCCATATCGCCAGTGCGATCTTGACTCCGAGCACGATGGCCCACGAAACGGTCGCTTCACTTCCTTGTATCCGTGAAAACATCAGGATTATGCCGGACACGATGAGAGTGACGACGGCGATGTCGATGATCTCGCGGTAGGCGGGTGCAATCAGTGACATCGCGGAGCTCATCTTTTCGGGTTGAGTCGCGGTGAGCGGTCGCAGTATGAGGGCGTGGAATATGCTGCCGCCGACCCATGCGATCGCGGCGATACCATGGGCGTAGCGCACGAGTACCATTAGCCAATCGCTGATGCCGATATCTGAGAACATGACCGATAAAAGCATACAAGCCGACGACCCTAAGACGACGCTGCTGCTGGGCGCGATCAACATGGACTTGTTGATTGAGACAGAGCGTTTGGCGCGGGCTGGCGAGACGTTCGTGTGCGACCGGCTCTATACGTCTGGAGGCGGCAAGGCGGGCAACCAGTCGGTTGCCGCAGCGCGGTTTGCGGGCGATGCAGGTGGTGCGGTGAAGATGTTTGGAAGGGTCGGGGATGATGCATTTGGCAACGAGTTGCGGGGATTCATGTCCGATCAAGGCGTTGACATGAGCACGGTTACGACTGATGCGGAGATCGAGACGGGTGTGGCGATCATCTTCATCGACCCGACGGGCGAGAACTTTGTTCATGCCATTTACGGCGGGAACGGCAAGTGTGGTGATGTTGAAGCGGATGCCACAATCGATGCGATGTCCGATACTGGCGTATTGCTAGTGCAACAGGAAATACCGCTGGAGTGCAGCTTGCGAGCGATGGTTGCGGCGCGCGAGCGCGGGATGACGGTCGTGCTAGATCCGGCGCCTGCAATATCGATCGTTGACGTGCCGGACGGGTTTTATGCGTCCGCAGATATCTTGACACCTAATGCGATAGAAGCGGAGGCGTTGTCTGGCGTAGTGATCAACGATATCGATTCGGCGGAACGCGCCGCCGACAAGATACGCGAGTTGCACGGCTGCGAGTGCGTCATCGTCACGATGGCTGGCGAAGGGGTGTTTGTCGCGTCTGACGGATTGCGCGGACATATGCCGCCGTTCGAGGTAGATGCAGTTGCAACTGTTGCGGCAGGCGATGCGTTTGCCGGGGTGCTGGGACGTGCCCTGTGCGAAGGCAACAACCTAGAGAATGCGATCCGGTTGGCGATGGCGGCTGGGGCTCTATGCGTTTCTCGAGCCGGAACTCAGTCAGCGATGCCTTACCGGAACGAGGTATTGGCATTGGTCGCTTCGTCGTCCTGAAGCCGCGATGCTCAATACGGTGGCGGCCCGGATATATCCGCGAGCGATTTGATGCCTTCTGCCTCCATTAGCGTCAACAATCCGCGATTCAATCGTCCTGGGAGCGCAGGCCCTTCGTAGACCATTCCCGTGTAGAGCTGTACCGCGGATGCGCCGGCGGCGAACATGCGCCAGACGTGTTCGGGTTCGGAGATGCCGCCGCATGAAACGATGCTCGCGTGTTTGCCAAGTAGAGCCGCGACCTCGGCGGTCATGCGTTCGGTGTTGTTTAGCAGGGGCCCGCCGCTAAGGCCGCCTTTGCCCACGGCGAGTCTGCCATCTTCAACTGGAACGGTGTTCGCGATCACCAGACCGTCGGCTCCAGAGCTGACGGCAGTTTCGGCGAGTGCCAAAGCGGTACGGCGTTCATCGGGTTCGTTGGTCCATGGCGGCAGTTTGACCAGCAGAGGTGTCGAACGAGTTTCCGACTTTCGCAGCAGTTCGACGAGGTCGCGGAGCCTCGCGGGATCGTGAAAGACGCGCAGACCGACGGTGTTCGGGCTAGAGATGTTGAGTTCGATGCCCGCGACGAGCGGTGTGATGGTGCGGTAGCACTCGGCGATCTGCTCCTCGATCGATCCGGAGATGCTTGCAAACGTCTGTGAACGATATCTACCTAGCCGTGCGAGTCGCGGTCTGATCCGAGCCAAGCCCTCGCCGGGGAACCCGAGCGAGTTGAGAAGGGCGGCGGATTCTGGAAGCCTGACCATCCGGCGCGGAGGATTACCGGATCGTTCGGCTAGGGTGACGGTACCGCCGCAGACGAACCCGAAACCGAGATCGATCAACGATTTCAACACGCGGCAGTTCTTGTCGTACCCGGCTGCCAATCCAATGGGTGAAGGCAACTCGATGCCCGCGATGTTGGTCTTAAGTGCCGGGTCGCCGCGTTGGGCTTGTGCGCCTAACGTCTTCCAGACGAGTGGAACGTGCAACGCGAACTCGGATATCCTGTGGCTCTGTTCTTCATCCAGCGAGAAAAGGAGCGGTCTTACGAGTCGTTTGTACACGTGTTGACGGTATTGGTTTTGGTCCAGAGATTGAAGTTCAGCAACGTAGAATCGAAACGTTGCGTTACGGTTATCATTTTCTCATATCTGTGCCGCGAGGATTTCGCAGACCAAAGAGCGTCGAACTGATGGACTTGGAATTTGAAAGAGGCGATGCCGACCGTCCGTGCGGTCACGCGCTCGTCTACTTCCGCGACGCTAACGACAACGAGGCGATCGGTGTCACATACATCGTGATCCTGCCGGTGCCGTTGGATATCGGCAAGTACATGCCGCCATTCCTCGCCGGGCAGGTCGCCGAGATGTCAGCGAACGTAATTTCGTCGTTTGCCTTTCCCCCTGCTCCTGAGCCATTCAAGAGCCTTGACGAAGCCCAGAGAATTGCTGATTTAAGAGACGACGATCTGGTGTTTGGCGGTACGATTTCGTTCAGCGATGCGTTCGAGATGATGGAGAGGGTGAACGAAGCGAGTTCGGAGTACGGTCGACTCTATAGCGAGGCGCATGGCGAGGGCGATGACCTTGATCTCGCGATCGATGCGCTTGGCGAGGAGGAGGATTTCGACGAACCTGGCTATGACCTGATGTACGGCTGGATGGATGAGGCGGAGTTGCTGACAGAGCTTTCGCAGCAGATGGGTAGGATGCGCTACTCGGTCGAATCCGGCGACCGCGACACGGCCCTGGAGACCGAGGCGAAGATCAGAGCGATAGGTCGTTACTTGCCAGCGAATCGCGAAGTCTCCAAGATCGTGGCGGCAGCAACTTCGACATCGCCTCGGGCGTCGGAACTGGCGCAGCTCTACGTGGAAAGGGCGTATTGTCTGTACCGCGAAGACTACCTGCGGTTGAAGAAGATCGACGAGGATATTGCGGGGATATCGGATTCCGCTAACTGAGTAGTGATAGCGCTTAATCCGCTAGCACTGTCTTTAGCTGTTCTACGGTGATGTTGGCGCCGCTGGCGATTAGGACTACTCGTTTGCCTCTAAGCTGATCGCGGATCGACTCTGCGCCCGCTAGGGAGGTGGCGCCTGCGTGTTCTACTAACGTGCGGGTGGTCGCAATCAATGTGACGATGGCTTGTTGGATGGCGTCTTCGCTGACTAGTAGGAAGTCGTGGAGGTATTTTCGCAACATGCCGACGGGGTAGTCGTAGGATGATCCGGTGGCGAGACCTTCGGCGGCGGTCTCCATCTTGGCGTCGACGGTCGGACCTTCCATCTTTTTCCAAGACAGATAGACCGAGGGGGCGGCTTCGGATTGGACGCCGATGATTTTGGTGCTCGGAGATAGGCTCTTGGATACGATGCTGGCACCGCAGGCGCCGCTGCCTGCGCCGACGGGGACGATGATGTAGTCGATGTCGTCTAGGTCTTCGTGGATTTCGAGGCTGTAGGTTGCGACGCCGGCGACGAGCATGGGTTCGTTGGCGGCGTGAACGTAACGCATCCCTTCCTCGCGGGCGACAATCTCGGATTGGACTCTGGCGTCGTCGAATATGGGGCCGTGCTCCACGACGGTGGCGCCCATGCTACGCATGGAGGCGACTTTGAGGGGGTTGGCCCCGACAGGCACGAAGACGGTGCATTTTGCTCCGAACCGCTGCGCGGCGTAGGCGATGGACTGGCCGTGGTTGCCTGAGCTGGCAGTCACAAAACCGCGTGCTCGCTCTTCTTCCGAGGTCCGTGATATCAGATTGATGCCGCCGCGCACCTTGAATGCGCCGAGAAGCTGCAAGTTCTCGTGTTTGACCCACACGTCAGCGTCCAAGGATTCGCATAGTCCCGGTACGCGTCGCAATGGTGTGCGATGGACGTGCGAAGCGATGGCGCGACGCGCGTCGTAGACGTCGGAGATGGTGGGTTCGGGCAGCGGGCTTAGTGACATTGGGGCTCCTAGGCAATTTGCATTGTTTCAAGCGTCGATTCTAAAGTGCGGTGGAATATACTGAATTTCATCTGCCGCGCTATTCATCTCGGCACGAATTTCTAAAGCGAAAACAGTTGGCCACAACGGATACCCCCGACGGTACGACTAGGCTAACGCCTTCCGACGCCGACCCCGCCCTACCATCTGCTGAAGTCGGCGTTGCCGCACCAGCAGTCAAGTCAAGTTGGGTATCGCGCACATTCGAGTCGTTGGGGCACCGCGACTACCGGATGATGTGGATCAGCATGTTCCTGTCGATGGGCGGGTTCAACATGCTGATGCTAGCTCGCGGGATCCTGATCTACGACTTGACCGGCGACGCGCAGAAGACGGCGTTGGTCTCAATTGGTTGGGCACCCGGACTGCTGATCATGTCGTTGTTCGGCGGGGTTCTGGGCGACCGGGTTGAGCGCCGGATGTTGATTCAGGTTTCGCAGTTCGCCAACGCCATGTTCGCGGTCACTGTCGGCTTTTTGATATTGACGAATGTCATCGAGTGGTGGCATTTGATGATCGTTTCGACCTGCCAAGGGTGTGTGTTCGCGTTGCAAATTCCGGCGCGAACCGCGGCGATGTCGCAACTGGTGCCGAAGCAGTTGATTGGCAACGCGATGGCGCTCAACGCGACGGCGATGACGATGATGAGCATCGCAGCGCCTGCGGTTGGTGGAGTGCTGTACGAGATGATCCAGCCCGAGGGCGTCTACTTTGTCGTGACGGTGATGATGTTCTTGGCGATGGGGTTTACGACACTGTTGCCGAAGATGTATCCCGACCAGCGCCAAGCCAAGTCGAAGGAATCACCGCTGCTCAACATCAAGCGCGGGATTGTCTATGCGGCTCGAAACAACCTGATCAGGGTGTTGCTGATCCAGTCAGTGATCATCGCGATGCTTTCAATGCCGTTCAGGATGCTGGTGCCAGTATTCGCTAAAGACCTTTACGGCTCGGTGCCGAGTGAGGTTGGGTGGATTGCGACGATGGCGGGCTTCGGCGGGATCGCGGCGTCGATGGGAGTTGCGAGCCTGCGCGCTGGTCAGCGTCGCGGTTGGGTGATTCTCTTGTCGCCGGTCATCTCCGCCATTTCGATGTTCGTCATCGGGTCTTTCCCGTGGTACTGGGTGGGAATGATCTTCTTCATCGGTGTGGGATTTGGCGAATCGATTCGTTGGGCGTTGGGTCAGGCGCTGGTAGTGGAGCATGCCAATCCGCGATACCGCGCCCGTATGACCAGCTTGACGATGATGACCTACGGACTGATCCCGCTAGCCGCATTCCCGGTGGGCTGGCTTGTGGACAACGTGGGTGTGCAGGAGACTGTCGTCGGTATGGCGATCGCTCTGTTCGCCGCCGGGCTGTTCTTCATTGCAGCTAGCAAATCCGTCAGGAATTTGAATTAGGGGCGTACATTACACGACGGGTGTTGGTTTCCAGCGGTCGAATTCGGGAGGTAAGAGGTCTAGGATCTGATCGGCGTCCATGCTGTGGAGATCGTATGTTCGGTCGAGTTGGTCGATGACGTTCATAAAGCGCTTCAGTACTCCGCCGCGAGTGTTGGGGGCGGATACACATCCTCGTTTCTGACGGAGAGTTTTTGGGTCGAGGTAGAGCGAATTGACGACCTTCATCAATTCGGGCTTGGAGATGTAGCGCATGTTTACGGCGAGACGTTCTTCAAATTCGGATACCTGATCGATCTCGCTGTTCAGGAAGATTCGTGCGCTTTGGGGTGTGTTGCGGAGTATCCAATGGATTCGTGCGGGACCAGCTACGCGATGACGGTAGTATCGCAGGTCCTCATCTCCAAGGATGTAGTAGGAGTAGTTGCGCAGGTTCGGTTTGCCGTTTCGAACTGCTCGGGATCTGATGAGGTGGAACGATGCGGCAGCGAGCCAGGTCCAGAGGCCGCGGTTTCGTTCCGATGCGCGCGTGGGCAATTCGTCGTAGCCGGCTTCATCGAACGAGCTCACGACCAGTTCTGCCAACTCGCGCTTCAAGCAGGTACGCGGGATGTCGATGTTGATGCGTGGCTCGACAAGATCGGAGTATTGAGTTGATGCGGCGAGTTGTTCGGCGTCCTCGATTCGCATAGTGCCTTCTTGAT
>VXTA01000049.1:0-5151 GCA_009837685.1 Chloroflexota bacterium
CCAGGTCGCGTTAACTGGCTGCGGCGCACTAATTCTCAGTCCTTCAAGCGAATCACCAAGTGGACGGCCATCTCGCCCTTCATCTTCACTCGTTGGTTCGGATCTACAAATGTGCCCGCAAGCTACAGCGTCTCCGCATGGAGCGGGTTGCTGAACCGCCACGAGTTGGATTGGGATGCCGGTCTGTTAGATGCCATAGGGCTAGAACCGTCGAATCTACCGCGGCTAGCGCCGTATTCGGAGGGGCAGAGCGGTCTTTGTCCGATCTACTCGATGCGATGGCCGCAACTTTCAGATGTGCCGTTTTACTTGGCGGTCGGCGATGGAGCAGCCGTCAACATCGGTTCAGGATGCACCGACCGACGGAACATCGCCCTCACCGTTGGGACAACAGCGGCGATGCGTTTAGTCGTCGATCACCCGGACAATGAACCACCGCCGGTAGTGCCAAAGGGATTGTGGGGTTACATATTGCGGGGCGATCGGTCGCTGTTAGGCGGAGCTTTCAGCGAGGGCGGAAATGTCGTTGAATGGGCGTTGAACAGTCTCAAACTTCCACCTCTGGACCGTCTTAACGATTCGTTGACCGACACAGTTCCAGATGCCCACGGGTTGACAGTCCTGCCATTTATAGCCGGTGAGCGCGCGGTTGGTTGGTCTACGAATGCCAGCGGGGTCGTCAATGGAGTCCGCGTCTCGACGTCCGGATTGGATATCTTGCAGGCGTTGATGGAGTCGGTAGCGTATCGATTTTCTCTAGTCGCCGATCTGCTACGAGACGAAATGGACGATGACCGAGTTTTCATCGCGGGCGGAGGAGCGATGACGAATTCGCCATGGTGGCTGCAAACGATGGCCGACGTATTGCAGGGTGAAGTCCACGTACCAGCCGAAGAGCAGGCGACAAGTCGAGGAGCAGCGATCCTAGCGCTCAACGCTCTCGGCGTCTGGGACGGCTTGGACGACGTGATGCCGGAGATCGCTTCGGTGTATCAACCTAGGGATGAGTATCGTGAGACGTATCGTGGGGCTGTGGAACAGCAGGCGGAGTTGTATGAGCGGGTTGTTTGAACTGTGATTGCTGTGATTTTTCTGTGATGAACTGTGATGTTATTAGTGGGAAAATCATGGCAATCATTCCAAAATCACAGCAATCATAGTTCAAAAAGGGGAGGTATGTTGGTGTTCAATCGCGCGGTAGAGCGTGGATTCGGTCGAGAGCGGTTGTCTAGACTCGTCGTATCGTCTGATCGCGCGCGCCAATCGTTAACTCTTGGTAACGGCATTGAAATCGTTAGGTACTCTTCCTTCTCGGCTATCCCGGGTGGGTATTTTCTTCATCGCCGTCGCCGCCTTCACCGCCTTAGTGGTAGTAGCGGCGATCGGATTCAGTGCCTGTTCTTCCGAGGAACCGGAGCCTACAGCCGAGCCGTTTGAAACGCGCACCCCGACGCCGGTGCCTCCAACGCCAGTTCCGACGGATACTCCGGTGCCGCCGACCAATACATCAACAGCGACACCAGTTCCTCCGACATCGACACCCAAGACGGAACCAACCGCAACCAACACTCCAGTTCCGCCGACGGCTAGCCCTGTCCCTCCGACACCGACACCCGAACCTTCAACTCCGACACCCGCCCCGCCAACCGCTACACCCACATCTACTCCGGTACCACCGACACCCACTCCAGTACCGCCTACTCCGACAGCTACACCGATACCAGCCGCCTACCGCGTCGATTCTCTCGATTGGGGCGTTCAGGGCCCTGAAGGAGACAAGATAGTCGTCCGATTCACGCTGAACGTTGTCAACGACGGCGAGGCGAGGCGTGACAGTGATACGCCCGTGTTTGGCATCGTGAACGAGGGAGATCAAACAGAGGTAGCCACAATACCCGCGTTGAGTGGCGGCGAAAGCACGACATTGCTGTTCGATATCAGATTCGATACCGGACCTCAGCAGTTGAAGTTGCAGGTCGAGGACGCTGTATCTTTGGTCGCGTTGGATCTGCTCGCATCTGACGTGTCGATCGCTCCGATCTCGTATCAACTGATCTCCGACGGTCTAGTTCTGATAACTGTTGAGTTGGCGAACAACGGCACTTTGGTCACACGCCCGGTGCAGTTGATCACCTACAACAACGTCGTGGCAACGGTTCAACCGATCGAGCCGGGCGATTCAGAGATGGTCGGTTTCTACCTGCCATTGCTGACCGGATCGCATCAGGTCGAGGTGACAGCATCGTCCGACGAACGCGAAGCCAAGCTGTCCAACAACGTGGCAACGTTCGATATCGATGTCGACTACGTCTCACTGTCACTGCGCGCTGGGTCCGCTCAAGCGCAGGGATTCATTCGTGGCGGAACCGCGAACATATTGATAGATTTCAGCGTCTCGAACCTTGGCGTTGCTCCAAGCGGCGACTTCTTAGTCGCGGTCGCATGCCCTGAGATTCCGGACGCGACATGCGTTGGTGAGACGCGCGTTGAATCGCTCGCTCCAGGCGGAGCTTTTTCCGGTGTGATTGATGCCGTCGTCCCGCAAGGGGTTACCGGTATCGTGCTCTTTGCTGGCGACCTCGAATACGGTTATCGCTGGGGTGACGCCAATACGATACCGATCACGGTAGACGTGCCGTTGCAGCCGGATATCGACCCGGTTTTCGCATCTGAGGCTGAGCTGGTCGGCTACTACTCCAACGGCGATGCCGCGATCAATGTGACCACATCGTTGCGAAACGACGGCGCAGAGCCGATTCCAGGCGACTACCTGATCGCGATCACGTGTTTCAAAGACGAGGAAGTTGTGTCCACCTGCGGGGATGTCCTGACCCTCGAACTGACCGACGGATACGGGCCCGTAAGTGGATCGGTCATGCTGCGCTCGCCGTCTGGCGAGATTAACTTGGATCTCGACGGCGGTGAGATTGTCGATGTCAACAAAACAATCGCAGACGAAATAGAGGTCTCGATCCCAGAGCGGATCGTGGGCATCGACCGAGGTCTCTGGCGTTGCTTCTCGGATACAACCGCGAGCGACGAATTCCCGCGCGGCAGTTGTAGCGGCCGCGACGGCGACGTGGTCAGCAAGTGGTCGCAGGATGAACCCGTTACGATCTGGATCAACGGACTGTCAGCGTACTCGGAGCAGTTCCAAGACACTTTGCAGGAACTGGCGCCGCAGATGAACTTCACGTATCAACTGGTGCCGGATGCGCGTCGAGCAGACATCGAAGTGTATGTCGGGATAACTGAGGAAGACGCGCGAGTGCTCGGATTCGGAAGATGCGACGGTTTCTGGGGTTGCACAGACTACGAGACCGACGAGAATGGCGAGGTTGTCGCCGGCGAGATCGTGATCTTCGAGATCAACGACGCCGGTCTCCGACAACTCGGGCTGATAAATGAATCGATCCGGTACGCGATGTTGCACAGCATGATGCAGGTCATGGTGCCTTTGGGCTAACGGGTTGTGCCATTCATCGGGATGAGTATCGACACCGGATTACGCTTCCCAACGATGAGCGCGTCCGACCGCGAAATCGTAAGGATATTGACAAGTCCGCTAGTTGAAACGGGCGACACCACCGCGGACATCGAGAGCTTGGTCATCTTCTCCGACGAAGTATTGGATATCCAAGAGCCGGCACCTCCGACCAATATCGACATAATCGAGAACGCGCGCTTGAAATTGCATGATGAAGGATCGGTGCTGTACAACATGCGCGGCGAGTGGTCTGGTGGTACATGTATCGACCGCTTCGGACCGTCGCAAGTAACGGTTTCCGAGTTCAGCTCGCATCGCGGTCTCAGGTACCGACTCACAGATGCATCGGAGCGTTTCTACGCCTTCTGGCGATCAGAGGACGGCCGAGCAGAGTATTGGGATGGCGGCACCCGGACATGGCGACGCTTCTCGGTTTCGGACGAGCAGGAACTGATCAGCGAAACGGCGTGGAGCCCGCAATTCTCGGATCCCATGGCATTGCTGGTTTCGGTCCTCTGGTTCGGAGAAGAATCTTTGACCGAGGCCGCCCGCGACGATGAAGGAATCGAATTCCGCATTGACCGCGTCCGAGGCCACGTGGCACCCGAATGGACTGACGAAGCGATAATCTCGGCAACATTCAAGATCGACCCCACTAACTACGAAATCATCAACTTCAATATGACTTGGCAGTTCGACGTACGCGGACTCACCTGCGACCAATACGACATCGAAGCCAACCTCATCGAATACGGCGCGAGCCTAGTCATACCCTCAGAAATCCGCAACCGCTCCCGCGTCGTCGAATAACATCGACCGATAGTTGGCCTGATGCTCCAAGCAGCTGCCCTCCGGTCCTTTCGTAAGTCTCCGAATTAGCATGAACCGTATGCGGATACGGATCATTGCACCAGCTATCGTCGCGCTTCTCGTTTCATTTGGCGTCGTCGCGACGGCATCCGCTCAGCAACCGCAACCGTTGCTCCGCGTTGCAAGTGTCGAAGTGAGTGAAGTAGGGCAGACGCAATCGGCAGTGAAGTTCGAGGCGCTGATTGAGATCGAAAACGCTGGCGAAACCGATTTTGATGGGATCGCCAGAGTCGATTACCAAGTCGATAGTGGAGAACCGAGTCTCGTCTATATCGTGAACGAACTTGCCGTTGAGGAGGACGTTCGGTTCCAGTTCAAATTCGAGTTGGCGCCGGGCCAAAGGCGCCTCGATATCTTGATCGGCGACACCGTGCACACGACCGATATCCGCGTCACTGGATCGGATCTGGATTTGGCAATTACCGAACAGAGAGTGAAGCGCGGCGCAATAGTTGAACTCGATTACAAGATCGAAAACATCGGCGATCGAGACGCCGATACGGTCAATTTGCTCGGGCGATGGGAGAATCTCGAGGACGGCAGTACTGGAGATGTCGATTTCGGATTGCTGTCCGACACGCTCGCAGGTGGTGACAGCGATGTCGGCTCTGTCCAATTCAACGTCGTTCCAGGATCGTACCGGTTCCATCTCACCGCCAGCACTCCAACGGTGGAGTACGGCTTCGATAACAACAGCGAAACGACTGACTATGACGTTGAGTTCGTCGATCTGAAGTTGGAACTGGCATCGACAGAGGCCATAAGGTGGCACGCCCCAGAGAGCGGCTCGAGAC
>VXTA01000049.1:5161-13904 GCA_009837685.1 Chloroflexota bacterium
ACGCGGGTTGATGAAGGTCTCGGTTGCTGCAACCAATCTAGGTGTCGACGATAGCGGCATCGTAACCGTGGGCATTGAGTGTGCAAATGAGGCATGTTCGACGAGTAAGTTGATGAATTCGATCCCGACTGGCGAAACTGACACCCGCGAGTTCGAGGTTTGGCTGCCCATCGGTGAAATTGCCGTAACACTCTACATCGGTGCAAACGAGGATGGTTTCCGCTGGGGCGCGGAGAACGTGATCAGGGCAACGATCCAAGTGCCGGATCCACCACCGCTGGCATGGTCGCTGTCAGCGGTATCCGATGCTCAGGAGATCCGTTACTGGAGCGATGGGTCGGCTAACGTCGTCTTTGAAACGACGATGGTGAACACCGGAAGTGAGCTCGTTGAGGGCGACGTGACCCTCTCGGTTGAGTGCACCAAATCAAGCGAAGTTGTTGAGGGCTGTGGAGGTGAATACAAGATCGATCTGGACCCTTTGGAGCATCCGAACGCAACGCGCCACACGATCAAGGTTCCGGCAGGCACTACTACACTGACTTTCTCGCACCGCGACGAACCTCCGTTGACGACATCCGCGAAAGTCCCGGAACGCATATTGGGTGTCGAACGCGAAATCTGGGAATGCTTCTCGGATACCTCCAATCTGGGAAGGGAAACGCCGAGAGATGAGGGCATCGGCTGTGCCGCGTGGCGGAACGACTACATCGCAAAGTGGCCCGTCGGCGAACCCATCAGCGTGTGGACTTCAGGCGACGAAGAGTATACGGAGATCTTCGACCAAATCCTTGAAGCTATCGGACCGGTCTTGAACTTGGAGTTTGAGAATGTTGCCACAAAGTCGGAGTCTGACCTGATCGCCTACCTCGGACTGCCGCGTGATGAGACGAGACTTGAAAGGTTGAGATGCAACCATGCCGCGGGCTGTGCACATTTCAACATCGCGTCAAATGGTTCGATAACTGACGCCCGGCTGGTGGTGTGGCCACCGACAGTGACCAGTGACAAAATCACACTTGACCATCACATATACAGCATTTCGCTCCACGAATTGATACACGTGCTTACAGGCATGTTGCACCGTCATCACGACCGGACCAGCGTGATGAGCTACGACTCGCTTGACTATCTGACACTGGGCGAACAGGACAAGGCTCTAATCCGCATTGCGGCACATCCCCTTGTCGAACCCGGAATGCGTTTCGGCGAGATACGGGAACTGATCGTTTTGGCCGACGAATTGGTCGATCCGCCGATGGAAAGCGAGTTGTCTATCGAGCAGATATTGCGGCGCACGCACGCGCGACTGATGGACGACGGTTCCGCAGTTTTCGAGATCAGAGGTGGATGGCCGAGTTGCCGCCGTAATTTCGATTGGTCGGAGTATGAGATCGGCGGTATTCGTCCACGAGCCCCGAGATGGGTGCATTTCAAGAATGATGTGCTTCGCTACTACATGATCAGGACGCCAGCGCCTCGCAGTTCGTTGCGCTACTGGTTCGAGGTTGCAGATGAATGGCGTGAAGTGTCGGCCGTGACATTGCCGAGACTGACGAGTTTCAGAGATTCGTTCAGCAATCCGTTGGCGCTACTGTCGAGCATCAACATCTACGGTGAAGATCTGGAGATGAAGGTTGTATCGCGAGAGGGCGATGTGCTGAAGTTTGAAGCGTTGCTGGATGGCGGAGACGTGCGGACTGATTGGAGCAAGAAAACGACGGTGAACGTCGAGATGGAAGTGGACATATCGGAGTTCAAGATTCTGAACTACGAGATGTACTGGTCGTTCGATCCTCACGAAGTGGGAGTATGTGAGGATTACCAAGTGGAAGCTAAGAACGTCGACTACGGCTCGGAATTCGTCTTCCCGCCGACGATTCAGAGGGAGGCGCGTCTGCAGATCGACTGACGCGCGACGTTAGGTGACTAGGCTTGGGCGGTTTCAGCCTATGAAATCAGCGCAGTCCACTGAGTGTCGAGATGCGCTTCGATGAAGTCGCGGTTGAGTTCGTAGCCCATACCGGGTTTGTCCGACAGGTGGAGGTGACCGTCTCTTATGTCCAACGGCTCGGTCAGGCAGGCGTTGTAAGCGGGAACCGAGTGGTGGCTCATCTCTAGACGGTAGATGTTCGGCACGTTCATCAAGACGTGGGCACCCGATATGACGTTGAACGAGCCTGACGCGTCGTGCGGCGAGATTGGGATGTAGAAAGTCTCTGCGAGATGCGCGATCTTCTTCATCTCAGAAATGCCACCGGTCCAGCAGATGTCCGGCATGATGTAGTTCACCAAACCCTCGGTCAGGTACGGCAGGAAGTCCCAACGGGTGTACTTACGCTCGCCGATGCAAAGGTTGATGTCGGTGTTGCGCCGTAGCTGACGGTGCGCCTCCAAGCTCTCTGGCTGCAGCGGCTCCTCGAACCACGTGAGGTTGTAAGGCATCATGCGGTTGCATAGATCGGTAGCCGTCGAGACATCAAAGTTTCCGTGCGCGTCAATCATCAGTTCAACGTCGGGACCGAGACTTTCGCGTAATGCGGCCATCAAGTCTTCCGCGTGAGCTGCCGCCGCCGCCGAAATCTTGCCGTCGATGTAGCGGCGATGCTTGGCTCCCATCTCAGGCGAGAAGGGATCGAGTTTCAGCGCTTGGTAACCGAGCGCGACCTGTGCTTTGGCATCCGCTACGCAGGCGTCGATGTCATCGGCTGGGCCGCAGTGACTGTAGAGCGGAACCGAGTCGCGCATCGGACCGCCGAGGAGGTCGTAAACCGTTCTGCCCAGCGCCTTGCCTTTGATGTCCCACAGCGCCATGTCTACGCCGCTGGCAAGCGTCGTCGCAAACCCACGAGAACCGAGAGTGCCGAAGCGTCGATAGATCTGGTGCCAGATGCGGTCGATATGGTTCGGGTCTTGCCCTATCAGACCGTCGGAGAAGTCTTGGCCGACCAGATCGTGCTTGAGGAGGGCATAAGTCTGCGCGATGACGATGGCACCGCCGCCACCCACGTTAGTCGATTCGCCGTAGCCGGTGATCCCCTCGTCGGTGTCGATCTCGACAAACATCCAAGGGCGCGATTCTTGAGCTCTGACGACGTATGCGCGTAGGTCGGTGATTTTCATGTTGTTTGTTTCCTGGGCAGCTGGCAGCAGATTGCCAAATTGTCTGGATGTAGTGACGGGTTCATATTACATATAGATCGGTTTGGTTGTCGGTTGCGACGACGCGGTGTTAAACTGCGAACGCATGGATTGAAATGTGCCGCTTTTGGTGGCGCGACTAGTAACTTGAAAAGGGACAAACGCACGTCATGCGCTTCTGCTACGCCCACCGGCGATTCACGCTATATCCACAGTCTGTCGACACATGGGATCTGCATCCGGATAACTACACCCCACAATTTCTGGACCGCGCACGCGACACCGGCTTCGACGCTATCGAGTGTGGTTTCGAAGTGTTAGACAGGCTAGGAGATGCCAAGGCCATATCGGAGTTTGGCGAACGGGTTCGCTCGCATGGGCTCAAAGTCGGCGCGATCCGCTCTGGTGGGACGCTGACCGAAGCGAGGCACGGTCCGCAGAATCGCGAGAAGCTGATGCGAGCGGTTGAGTACGCCGAGCATGTAGGTGCGGAAGTGGTGAACGGTGCGTTGAGTGCGCCAGCGCGGTACCCGGGACATCCACCCGGGTCGATTCCCGGCAGCGTTAGCGGTTGGCCTAAGTCGCAAGATGCCAGTAGAGATGCGGAGATGTGGGTATACGATTCTCTGGCTTCGGCATTCCAAGAGGCATGCGATGCGACTGACAACGTCGATATCACCATCGAGGTGCATCAGAACTCCCCAGTGGATAACTCGTGGTCGGCGGTGTTGATCAACGACATGATCGACCGTGAGAACTTCGGCATCAACCCAGACATCGGCAATATCGTGTGGACCTACGACGTGCCCGAAGAAGACTACGACGACGCGATCGATGCGATGGCGCCGATCTCGAAGTATTGGCACTGCAAGAACTTGCACCGCGTCTATCACCCTGAGAATCAGCGAACGGTGTTCATTCGTGTTCCGTTGTATGACGGCGAGGTGGACTACCGGTATGCGATATCGGCGATGGCGAACGCGGGTTACAGCGGCTACATGGCCATCGAAGGCACGCAGAACGGCGACCAGTGGCACAAAGACGGCACCTCGCTCGACTACGCTAAATCGATTTGGGCCGAATTCGAGGACTGATCCGCGGAGCTAGCTGGTCGAGAAAATATGCGAGAACCTGACAGCCAAGACGCCGAATCGCCTGTCATCGATGACGATCTAAAGGATGAAGAGGATGAGGTCTTCTTCAGAGATGTGTCAGAGGATCTGGACGACGAGGAGCAGACGTCGTACGCGATCCTTCTGATCTTGGCTGTCGGTGGCTGTGCCGTTGGCGACCTACTGTTGCATATAACGTTGACGTCAGCGGTTGTGCTGAAGGAGTACTCGGGAGATTGGGCGTGGGTTCTAGCTCCAGCACCGATGCTGCTGTTCGGATTGGCTTCGCTTTGGCAATACGATTCCAACTGGTTGCAGCGATTGGGCGCCGCAGCGTTGGGATTCGCACTGGCTCAATACATCATGATAGCGATAGGCTTCGCCACATTGGATATCTGAGAGCCTGCTTCGCGGCGACGATGTTTACGCTCTCGGGTGAGCCGCGTCATACTCTCGTCTGACGTGTTCCGAGGTTAGGTGCGTGTAGATCTGGGTTGTGGCGATGTTCTCGTGACCGAGCAGTTCTTGGACATGCCGCAATGACGCGCCTCCGTTGAGCAGATGCGAGGCGAAGCTGTGCCGGAGCATGTGCGGCGTAATCTTACGAGTGATGCCGGCATCGAATGCGATCTGCTTGAGTCGCAACCACAGACCTTGACGAGTGACGCGCGTTCCGCGAGCGTTCAGAAACATCGCATCTTGATCTTGGAATTTGCCCAACTTCGGGCGCCCCAGAGCGTAGTAGTCGGCAAGAGCGTCCATAGCCGCGTCGTAGACGGGAACAATCCGCTCCTTTGAACCCTTCCCTAAAACACGGATCGTGAAGTTGTCGAAGTTCACGTGGTCAACATCGAGGTCAGTCACCTCTGACACACGGAGGCCGCCTGCGTAGAGTAGCTCTACGATGGCGCGATCTCGCAGCTCTGCAGGAGTCGATGCTTGCGTTACCTGATCGAGAAGGCTTTCGACTTCTTGAATGCTCAGCGCTTTGGGTAGCGGCTTCCCGCCTCTGGGGGCCTTCAACCGCCGAGTAGCGAGATCACTGGTGATACCTTCTTCGCGCAGGAAGCGCATGAACGATCGCAACGAGGCAATCTTGCGCGATCTAGTGGCACTGGCGTAACCCCGTTCATCGAGATGCTGCACGAAATCAGCTACTCTCGCCTCGTTGAACCGATCCCAATCAACGGACTTGGGGTTGGAAACCCCCGCCTCCTCGATGAACGTAGTCAAACCGGCGAGGTCATTTCGGTACGCGCCGATGGTGTTTTCCGAAAGTCCACGCTCACCGGCTAGATGCTCCAAAAACGCTGTGATGTGGCGGTCCATACGTGGAATCGTAGAAAAATCGGGATGCGCCAACCGACGTTTACCGTGCATCTCATGAATACATTGAGCTCCGATATCATCGACGGCAACGGGTTCGCGGCTTCGAGTATCGACCTAGGCGCGATAGAATCGACTTCATCTCGCCAACTGTTACAGCGGAGATTTCACACTAAGTGATCAATATACCGTTCGACCCGTACATATTCGGTGGTACGACCACTGCGTTTTCTTGGCACGGGTTTCTCACATTCATCGCCGTAGGCACCGCAATCTGGATGTCGGGAAGAGCTGCGATTAGGGAGAAGCTCGATCAGGAACAGGTCTACAACACTGCGCTATGGGGTGTGCTGGGGGGAATCGTAGGAGCGCGCATTGTTCATGTTCTCGACAACTGGCAAATCTATGGTGATGATCCGCTCTCCATTTTCGCGGTCTGGAATGGAGGCATAGGGCTCTGGGGCGGTATCTTGGGCGGCTGGATCGCGGGGATGATCTATGCCTACTTCGCGAAAGCGCCGATCGGCAGATTCATGGACATCGCGGCTGCCCCATTGCTAGTTGCCCAGACCATTGGACGAATCGGTGACATCATCAACGGCGAACACTGGTCGTATCCTCTTGACCTCTTTTGGGGCTGGTACTTTACCGACATTGACAGCCCTGCCCGGTCTGTAATCGACCAATATCCCGACATCTTCGGAACCGATGTTGAGAGACCAGTCCACCCGGCGGTCGTTTACGAGATGATCACCAACATCATCATCTTGGGCGTCATATTCTTGCTTCGAGGACGCGTCAGACCGGCCGGTAGCATCTTCATGATTTACCTCGCCCTGTACGCCACTGCCCGTTTCGGCATCCAGTTCATCAGGCTTGACGACGTCAAGTTCTGGGGCCTCCAAGAAGCACACCTCATAGCGATTATCGTGTGGCTCGTGACGATCCCATGGATCATCTGGAAAGTCCGCCTCATCGACCGTATCCGGCGGCCGCGCGGCGGCAGTCCTGCTGCCACGAAAGTAGACCGTTCCAGTGTCGGGCGTTCACGCCGCGAACGGCAGCGCGAGTTGGCGCGGTAGTGCGAGATCATGATCTGACGTTCGCCCGTCAGTGGGCGAAGTCGTTAACAGCTGGAAATTGCTTGACCGCGTTGCTCACTGACTAGCCGCAATATCGTGCAGCCTAAGCTCTCTACGCCGATTGCCTCGGTAGTAGTCTGTTTTTAGGCTCACGACGGCATCTACTGCGCGAGTCGGAGGCAGGTTGTCCGCCATGCCGAAGCCTACTGCGCGGAATGACCGCCCCGTGTCGTCTCTCAATGCCAGTCGGACATGGTCTTGGTTGCGCCCCATGTAGTTGATGTCTGCGCTGACAGCATTCCTGATCAGGAACAATGGCTCCGAGTTTCCAGTGCCGAAAGGAGCCATCATGTCGACGAATTCCCAGAGCGAGTGGCCGAGTTGGTGGAGTTCGAGTTCGACGTCGACAGTACGGATGACGCGCTCATCGACCGCGGTGCTTAGTTCTGACCAGGACATCTGGGTTTCGAGATGTGCTGTTATCTCCGGAATGAGCCCGGAATCCGCTGCGAACCCGGCCGCCGCTGCGTGTCCGCCGAAGCGATCGAGCTTGTTTGAGATCGCATCCAACGCACGATGTATGTCGAATCCCGGAACGCTTCGAGCGCTCGCCCGCGCGACACCGTCGATAACTTGATACGCAAACGCTGGTGACGCGGAGTATTCCGATGCGTGACCCGCAAGCGGACCCAGAACGCCCATCGGCAACGTCGGATCCACCTCTATCGCCATCACGTTCCGACCATCGCCCACCATCGCATCGATCTGCGGTTGTGCCGTTCGCCACGCCTTGTCGGCGATGCTGCGACGTTTCCGATTCGCATCATCGAGATGGTTGGCTAACTGCATCGCTTGATAGATGTCTGTGGAGATAAGAAGCCGTAGACTCGGATCGGCAGAATCGATGCGACCGGGGGCATTCAGCCGCGGGGCCAACTGGAACGTCACGAACTCGGCGTCGTACGGCCCGTTGTGCCGTATCTTGCTGTTAATCAAACGTGTGAGTTCAATGAGTCCAGGGGGTGCCGCGTTGTCGAGTTGCCTGAGGCCTTGCCGGACTATGATGCGGTTGTCGCCGTGCAACTCTGTCTGGTCCGCTAAAGTGCCAACCGCCGCGAGAGGTAGCAGTTCAGAGGCCGGATCAAGTCCTGACTCTGCTAGAAGAGCCATCGCCAACTTGAAAGCCGTCGCCGCTCCGCAGTAGTCCGTCAATTCAACATCTTTAGACAGATGTCGGTTGACAATCGCGGCCGCATCAGGCAACTCATCGTCTAGCGGGATGTGATGGTCAGTAATGACTACGCGGATGCCGAGAACGTTGGCGTATTCGACCTCCTTGAAAGATGTGATACCGGTGTCGACAGTAATGATGACGCTGACACCTTGCTCCTTGAATGTTTCCAATGCCTCCATCGAGTTGCCATGACCCTCGATTTCACGGTGGGGCAGGTGATACCTCGGCTCCACGCCAAGTTTGCGGAGCGTCAGGACGATGATCGCGGTCGCAGTGATTCCATCGGCGTCGAAATCACCGAGGATGCCAATGCCTTCGCCATCGCGCACCGCACCGAGAATTACATCTACCGCCTGCGAAATACCCGGGAGAACGCTCGGCGGGTCCATCGCATCGAGACCGTCGTTCAAGAATGAATGCGCATCGGAGTCGGTCCGAATACCACGGTTGTAAAGTAGCGAGGATGCGATCGCGAGTGATCCGGCGGGGGCCTGATTGCTCAGCGAGAGATGGAATCCGTCAGGTGGCGGTTCAATGACGCGCCAGCGAGAGGTTATTGGTTGAAGGGGTGCCGGAGTTTCGACGACGCGTTGCGAATTGATTGACGCGGCTCGTTGCCGCGAAATCAATTCTCGAATTCCTTGAACAACACCGAAGCGTTGTGACCGCCGAAACCGAGCGAGTTGGACATCGCAACCGGCACGCGACCGCGCTTCGCCAAGTTCGGAACGTAGTCAAGGTCGCAATCGGGATCGGGGTTCTCAAGATTTATTGTCGGCGGAACAACCGATTCGGAGATGGCGAGCACTGCGAACGCGGCTTCGATACCACCGGCCGCGCCCAAAAGG
>VXTA01000050.1:0-404 GCA_009837685.1 Chloroflexota bacterium
CCAGTAGATCTCCTTGCCCACCATCTCCAACATGTCGACATCATTCGACAGCTTAAGCACTGAATCACGAGTTGATTGATCGACCTTGGAGCCGACCATCGCGACTTGCATCTTGCCGGAGCGTTCAGCGGTGACTTCTGTGAATGGTTGATAACCGGCAATCGCGCGCACCTCATCTGCACTACGCAAAAACGTCGGCACTTCGTAGCCTAGCGAAGCCCGCAATCCGTCTTCAATCGAACCTGCTACCGAGTCTGGATCGGAATCCGCCGCGTCGAAGATGACGTTGCCGCTCGCCAAGAACGCGGAGACGTTGGTGAAGCCGATTTCTTCGAACGCCGCGCACAACTCTGGATTCTTGATGCGTCGGCGACCGAGGTTCATGCCGCGGAGGAATGCTACGT
>VXTA01000050.1:414-13347 GCA_009837685.1 Chloroflexota bacterium
GCTACGTAGCGGGGCATGGTTACGGGGTCCCCCTCACCCTAACCCTCTCCCACGGAGGGGAGAGGGGACTGTTGGTGGTTGTGCACACGTCCCATTGAGGGAGAGGAGGTCATGAGCGGTACTGATCGATGCCTACAGTGGCGATGTTGTCGGTTGTGGGCATGACGGCGGTCTTGGCGCGGTCGGCGCCTACTACTACGATTTTCCAGTCTTCAGGGCTGTCCAACACCGAAACTTCGATATCGAGGATCTCCTGTTCGGTCAGGTTTTCAAGCCATCGCCATGATGCCGCAATCCGCGCTTCGCCTTTGATGGGCGTGTACTGGATCATCTTGCCCAAGCTGTTCTTGGCGTGGTGGTGGATGAAGGTCCGGGCGTCGTCCTTGGTGAAGCCTTGGTCGCCAACCGGTCCAGCCACATCGGGTGGCATCAGAATCAGCCGTTGTCCGCCGCCGTGCATTCCGAGGCCGCGCGTCCCGAAGATTGAGCCATACGCGAGCGTCTTGAGCAGGTCTTCGGCGTTGGTGTTGCCTTGGTCTTGGACGTCCAACTCGCCATTGGTGATGAAGACGCTGACGGTGCTCTCGCTCGAGCGGAAGCCTTGATTCACATGGAAGGGCTCCCACGGGCTCATGTCTTCGTTCTCGGCGATGCAGTGCACGAACTTGCGTGTCGTGCCGATGGTGTCCATGTCCATCTGACCGGGGTACCAGTAGCCGATGTTCCTCAGGCAGAGCGAGAAGGCGCGACCAATAGTGATGTTGATCTCGTTATCGCGGCCGGGGCCGAGCGCGGAGCGCGCGTTGATGCCTAGTTCCTTCGCTAATGGACCGTTGACGACGAGTAACGGGGCCTGCGGACTCGTCGACATCAGCAATGATGTGCCGCCGTGCGAACCCATCTGCGAAAGCGCCTTGACTCCCGCGATTATCACTGGCATGTGTTCCGGTTTCGCGCCGGCCATCGCGGCGTTGATGGCGATTTTCTCGACGGTTGCGAGACCGAAGCCGGGAGGCATGTCGCAGATCAGCTCATCGGCATCCAAATTGGAGCCAGCGATCAACTCATCCACGGCTTGGGTTGTTGGTGGATGGAGCACGAAGGAGTCGCCCCAGTCGCGCATCAGCCACTGTTCGTTCATCTTGAGAATGGCGTCCCAGCGGTCTTCGCCCTCGAAGCGTTGGACTTCTGCCACCTCGTCGCGTTCGCGTCGTCCGTGTTGCTGATCGATGGTCAGAACATCAATGATGTCGTCGATTGCGGCCTCGGTCTGCGAGACACACTCGTCGATGGGTAGGTTTCGATAGATACGTGGGACGATCACGAACTGCAAGTCGGGCATGCCGAGAGCCCGCGAACTCGCGATTGCGTCTTCTTCAAAGCGACCAGAGACTATGGGGATGGCAGGCTTCCCCATCTTCTCGATCTGGATCATGTCGTGGACCATCCACGACGCGCAGGTCCCTCAATCGGCGGTGGCGCCGATTACGACGTCACACTCCTCTCCCGCTTGCCTGACGATCGGCGGCGGCGCTGGATAGTTGCCGCCGGTGTAGAAATTGACCTTGACGTTGTTGAAACGCTCTTGGAGCATTTCGCCCGCTCGCTTCAGCGCGACATCCCCACCGTGGGTTCCGCTCCAGATGAGGCCAATTGTGGCGTCATCCAGCGTCTCTGGACGCTCATTGATCTTCGTCGAATTCATCAGCCCGCGTTGCTGGGCAACGGGGTTCAACACTTCAAGCAGATACATCGGCTGCGTCTCCTGATCGAGGGCAAATGTTCAGTTGTAGCGATGATATCGCATCGGATGCGAATCGTCGCTACTTATGCGGCCACTACCCTGAAACCCAAGTTACCGGTGCTCGAATCTGGCGTGTTCGATGCCCGGGCACCCACGCGGTATCGATTGCAGTATGAATCATGACAAAGGTAAGAGCCACCCCGAATCACCTTCGCGGTGCCGCTGCGGGGTCCCTTCGGATTATCTCGCGTCACTCGGCGCGCGTTGCGATGGAACGTCGGTGAAAACCAGTCTGAACACCACTCCCACACGTTGCCCGCAACGTCGTACAGCCCAAAATCATTCGATGGAAAGCTCGCAACTGGCGATGTGCCATGCCAGCCATCCTGTAGCGTATTCGTGTTCGGAAACTCGCCTTGCCAAATGTTGCACATGTGCTTGCCGCCTGGCTCTAATTCGTCGCCCCAAGCGAACCGCGCCTGATCCAACCCGCCACGCGCCGCGTATTCCCACTCCGCCTCCGTCGGCAAACGTCCACCAATCCAATCGCAGTACGCCATCGCATCCGCCCAGGAGATGTGTGTAACTGGGTGATCAGCCCGATCGTTGACATCCGAACCTGGTCCTTCCGGCATTCGCCAATACGCGCCATCCACTCGCCACCACCACTCCGAGCCTTGCACAACCTGAGAAACTGTTCGCTCAACTTCTGGCGTAACGAAATCCTTGAACACGAACGACCACTCGAACCGTTCGGCATCCGTCACATGCCCAGTGGCAGACACGAAAGCATCAAACTCCACATTCGTGACGGGCACCGCAGAAATACCGAACCCGTCGACGGTCACATCGCGTATCGGCCCCTCTCCATCAGCTGGGAATCGCCGATCATCCGTGCCCATCCGGAACTCCGCGCCGTCGAGTTCAACCGACTCCTGCTTCACCGGATCAGCGGGTGTAATCCCGTGTCGAAGAACAGCACTCTCCGAAACGGGCGAATCGCTGTCCGTACGAGTTGGTGAGCAGCAGCCTTGGTTTGCCGATCCCAAGTCCATACCTGCATTCTATTCTCGCCTGCCAGTGACGCAAAGCACACCAAGGCGCTAACATTCATACGCATCGGAACATTCCAATCCAGACTGAAACATGAAAACCCAGGCCGCCGTACTCCGAGCACAAAAACAACCCGTATCCGTCGAAACACTTGAAATCGACTCGCCGAAACGCGGCGAAGTTCTGCTCAAGATGGTTGGCGCTGGCGTCTGCCACTCCGACTACCACGCCGTCGACGGACACACCAAGACCTTCATTGGCCCGATGATCCTCGGACACGAAGGTGCGGGCACGGTTGCGGAAGTCGGTGAGGGCGTCGACTGGCTGAAAACAGGCGACAAAGTGATCCTGTCATTAGATTCGATGTGCGGGCGTTGTCGCAACTGCACGGATGGTCATCCCTCTCTCTGCGAGACAAACTTCACCTATGGCGCCTCGATGCCCGATGGCTCGACCCGGTTCCACAAAAACGGCGAGCGCATCAACCATCGAACTCCAACCTTTACCGATTACTCGATCGCTCTTGAAGACAAATGCGTCCTCGTTCCCGAGGACACGAATCTCGAAGCAGCATGTTTAATCTCATGCGGCATCATTACCGGTGTCGGAGCCGTAGTCAATCGCGCCAAAGTCCCGACCGGATCGACCATGGCGGTATTTGGCTGCGGAGGCGTAGGGCTCAGCGTCGTTCAAGGCGGGAGCCTCGCAAACGCCGCTCAAATCATTGCCGTAGATACCGTCGACTTCAAACTCGAAAAAGCCGCTGAGATGGGCGCCACCCACTTCGTCAACGCCGCCAAGGAGGACCCGGTCGCTAGGATCCTCGAGATCACGAGCGGAGGTGCAGACTACGCCTTCGAGGTGGTAGGACTTCCGGCAATCGCCAAACAAGCCTTCAACTCCACCCGACCGCTCGGAACGACGGTACTCGTAGGTGTATTCCCGACCGGCGCAGAGATGGCCGTCGACGGATGGGAACTCCTACGTGGCAGGACAATACTCGGAAACTGGCACGGTGACGGACGCCCCAGAGTCGATTTCCTCTGGCTGCTTGAGATGGAGAAGCAGGGCAAGCTCAAGCTCGACGAGATGATCACGCGATACCGGCCATTGGACGAGATCAATGAGGCTTTCGCAGATATGACGGCCGGAGAAGCGGCGCGTTCCGTGCTGACATTCCGATAGCGGACATTTCGACAACGCAGCCAGCATAGAATCACTGCATCCAGACGTAACCCCGATCCATCCCTGCGCCATGTCTATTTTCGACCGCATTGGCTTAGATGCCGGAGCAACCCGACTTGAAGACGCGTTAGATTTTGCCGAGGAGAACGGTTTCTACTACCTTGATTTCAATGCCGACACAGGCCCGAATCACATGGAGACGTGGTCTGCGGAGCGCATCGCCGAAGTCCGCGATCGGTGCGAGATGACAGGGATCAACATTGGTCTTCACACCTTGAGCGCGGTCAACGTCGCCGAACTTTCACCCTACGTCTCTCGCGGCGTCGAAAACTACATGCGGGCATCGATCGATCTCGCCAACCGCCTCGGATGCAAGTGGACAGTTGTCCACGCCGGCTACCACTTCACCTCCGATCCAGAATCCCGTCTCGCCGCCGCAATCGCCCGCCTAGATCGTATCTCGACATACGCTGCCGACACTGGTCAGCGCATACTGCTCGAAAATCTCAACTTCGAACCCGAACATGCCGAGGTCAAATACCTAGCCCACACCGTCGAAGAATGCTCGCAGATCTTCGATGCTATCCCTCCGAGCAAGCTGGGATGGGCGTTCACAGTCAACCACGCCAACCTAGTACCAGAAGGTGTGGACGGATTCCTCGACGCTTTCGGCATCGAGCGCATAGGCGAGGTCCGACTCGCTGACAACAATGGTGACTACGAGGTCCACATGATTCCCGGCAAGGGCAACATCGACTTCGATTCATGCCTAAACCGACTCGAAGACAGCGGCTACCGCGCCCACTACTCGATGGCATACGGCTCGCCCGAAGAGAAGATCGCCTCACGTCAACATCTAGCGTCTTTAGTGAATTAAGGAGAAACCAATCATGGCATTGGCAGCACAGACCGGCAGCACACCACACGGCGATTCAACGCGCCCGCCAGCGACTGGACGCCGAGGTATGGTCGCATCAGGGTCGCAGCACGCGACTATCGCAGGATTGCAAGCCCTACAAGCAGGCGGCAACGCGGTCGATGCCGCGGTCGCAGTCGCCGCCGGTCTGAACGTCGCTGAACCCTTCATGTCCGGCATGGGCGGCGTGGGCATCGGCCTCGTCTATATCGCATCGGAAGGCCGGACGCGAACCATCAACTTCTCGGGTCACGCCCCCAACGGCATCGATCCGTCTGGGATGACCCGCGATGATATGGAGTACGGACCGCTCTCGATGCTCGTTCCCGGCAATATCGCTGGTTGGCTAACGATGCACGACAAGTACGGCACGTTGCCGCGCTCCCAAGTCTTCGCGTACGCCATCGACTTGGCCGAAAACGGTGTCCCAATGACACCACTAATCGCCACCACCGTTGCAGACACTATCGACAAGATCGCTGAACTAACCGAAGACGGCGCAACTCTGGCACTTGAATACTCAGCAGTCGAAGCCGGTGCGCTTCTGCGTCAGCAGCAACTCGCCGAGAGCATGAACCGGGTCGTCGAAGGTGGTATCACCGAGTTCTACGAAGGATCGCTCGGCGACGAGATCTGCGCTGGACAAAAGGCCTTCAATGGCGTCATCAACCGCGAAGAACTCGCCTCATACCGCCCATATTGGGAAGAGCCGATCTCAACTACCTACCGCGACTACGAAGTCCGCGTCCCCAAGCCCAACTCCTCGGCATTCCAGATACTACAGACGCTCAACATCCTCGAAGGCTACGACCTCGAGCCGGGCACTGCCTTAACTGAACACTTGCTAGTTGAAGCCGTGCTCAAGGCTGCTGATGAACGCGTTCTTTACTCCGGGGACCCCAAACAAGTAGATATTCCGCTTGATCGGCTGATCTCGAAAGATTACGCAGAAGAGATCAGATCGGGCATCTCGACCGACAAGTTCAGCGGCTTCCCGCCCGAACGCTGGAACCGGTCCGCTGTCGAAGCCTCCTTGCCAGGTGTATGGAACCCGCAATCCGCAGCGCAGTCGCCGATGACTACTCACTTCGCAACCGCCGACCAATGGGGCAACGTCGTCACGATTACCCAGACCCTGGGCGGTGGTTTCGGCTCATGCCTCGCACCAAAAGGCACAGGCGTATTCATCAACAACATGGGCAAGTGGTTCGACCTGAACCAAGGCAGCCCCAACGACCTCAAAGGCGGCCGAGCGGTAGACTTCGTTATCGCTCCATCGCAGATCTACGCAGCCGAGGATGCCAGTTTCATCGCCTCCATCGGCACACCCGGCAGCTACGGCATCCTCCACACCACCATCCAGATGATCCACCAGTTCCTAGACTGCGGAAAGAACATCCAAGAAGCCATCGAAGCCCCCCGCTTCCGCTACTACGACATTGGTGCCATCATGTTCGAATCCCGCTTCGACCCCGACATGCTCCAGCAGCTGTCTGACATCGGCTACACCTACGACCTCCTACCCCCATTCACCAACGCAGTAGGCGGTGCGCACGCGATACATCGGACATCGCACGGAACGTATCTCGGTGCGGCTGATCCGCGCCGCGATGGCTTCGCGTTGGGGTACTAAGGGCGAGCAGTTCGCGAGAACCTACTCCGCCAGCAACATCCGCCCACGCTTCAGCAACGTCCGAATCTCTCTCGCCGTCAGCTTGATCTTCTGCTCTTGACCGTTGACCAGAACGCGCCGTGTCTGTAAGTTTGGCTTGAACTGACGCTTGGTGGCGTTCAGCGCGTGGCTCCGGTTGTGACCGAACTGTGGTTTCGGACGCGGCCCAAGTTTGAGGGCGGCTCGGATCTGCTGTTCGGACATGGACATGGCGCGGAGTTTCGGTTTCGTGCGGTTTTAAGGGTCGGTTTCGGTGCTTGACCGTGGGTACTCGGTCAAAATTAGGTGCTTCCAATTAGGATAACATCGCGGTCAGTTCGCAAGCGCGAGACGCGGTATCAACGCTGCCTCTCTCGACCACCATCAGCAAGCAAAGGGCATCTCGATGACGACGGAGATTACGACCAGGAACGGCTACCTCCTGCGCGATCTCACGCGTGCCGCTCTAGCCGCAGTTTCCACCAACCAGAACCAGCTCAACGCCCTCAACGTCTTCCCGGTGCCCGACGGCGACACCGGCACCAACATGATGCTCACGATGCGCGGGATCGCATCTGACATGGAAACGTCCGCGACCGAAGACGTGCCGACTACTTCAGCCGCGATGGCCCGCGCCGCGCTCCTCGGCGCACGTGGCAACAGCGGACTCATCATGGCGCAGCTTTTCCGCGGGTTACGCGACGCCATGACTGATGCCGATGAGGTAGACGCCGAAAACTTCGCTCACGGTTTGACCCTCGCCGCCGAGATGGCATACGGCGCAGTGCCAAATCCCGTGGAGGGCACAATGCTCACCGTCATCCGCGAAGCCGCAGAGGCTGCCACCCGATCCGCAAACGACGGCGCACACATACACGTCGTCCTAGAGACCGCTGCCACTCAAGCCCTAGACACCACCGAGCGGACCCCCGACATGCTCGAAGTCCTCAAAGAGGCAGGAGTGGTTGACGCTGGAGGCTTTGGCCTGACCATCATGCTCATGGGCATGTCTCAGTACATCAAGGGCGAAGGCGACGGTTCAGTTCACGTCGATGCCCCCGGCATCGAAAACCTCGTCGGCGAAAGCGGCGTCATCGTCGATACATCGTCCCTAGACATCGCCGAAGAAGAAGCCTGGGGCTACTGCACAAACATCGGCATCGAAGGCACCAACATCGACATACCGCATCTCCGCGAAGAGTTCGACAAGATCGGACGCTCCACCGTCATCGCGGGCGACGAGACCATCGCCAAGATTCATGTCCACATGGAAGACCCCGGCGAAGCCGTCAGTCTAGCCGTCCGAAACGGTGCGCTTACTTTGAACGTCACCATCCAGAACATGGACGCCCAAACCACCGAATGGGCCGAGAACCGTCGCGCCGATGCCGCCACCGCGGAACAGCCTGTTGAACCTGTAGACATTGCCATCGTCGCAGTCGTAGCCGGGGACGGTATGGCCAACTACTTCCGACAAGCCGGAATGGGCTCAACATTCATCGTCGAAGGCGGCGACACCCTCAATCCCAGCGTCGCCGATCTCCTCGAAGCCGTCGAAGCCGCACCATCCGACCAAGTCATATTGCTGCCCAACAACAAGAACATCATCGGCGCTGCCCAGCAGGCATCCGAACTCACCGAAAAGTCATCTACAGTCATCGAAACCCGTTCGATGCAAGAAGGCATCGCCGCAATGAGCGCCTTCGACCCAGATGCCGACCTCGACGAAAACGTCGAAGAGATGGCCGACATGCTCGAAGGACTCCACGTCGGTTCCGTCTTCCGGGCATCACGCGACGCCACGATGGGGGGAGTACATGTGAACGAAGGTCAGTTCATGGTCCTAGTCGACGGCGAAACCGTGGCCGCCGGCGACGATGAACTAGCGATGCTCATCTCAGGTGTCAACGCCGTCATGCATCACGGCGCCCTCGTAGCCGTCTACGTCGGCGAAGAGATTAACCCCGATACCGCCCGGGCCGCCGAAACCCGTCTGGCCCAAGAGCTGACACACTACAACCGCGTCGACATCCAGTTCATCCGCGGCAACCAACCCCACTACGCTTATCTCTTCGCGGTGGAGTAGGTGTCTCCGTCATTCCGGCGAAAGCCGGAATCCAGAGGGGGCAATTGGATGGCATCACATCAATCCACCAAATGCGCCTGCAAATACTCGCGATCCATCTCGATACCAATCCCCGGCCGCTCTGGGTCAAGATGTATCTTGTCGCCCCGTATATCTAGCGGCACGTCCATCAGCACGTCGTACGCGTGCAGGTCGGCGCGCATCGTCTCCACGCGGTAGCAGTTCGGGACCGTGATCATCACCTGCGCGCCGGCTATCACGTTGATCGGGCCACTAGCGTCGTGCGGCGACACCGGTATGTAGTACGTCTCCGCCTGTGTGCAGATCTTCTTAAGCTCCGATATACCGCCGGTCCATGTGATGTCTGGCATGATGAAATCGGCCAAGCCCTGCTCCAAGATCGGCACGAACTCCCAACGAGTGTGTATCCGCTCTCCTACGCAGATCGGCACGTTCGTCGCGTCCCGAACCTGCTTCAAGGCCGTGTTCGACTCCACACCCACCGGCTCCTCGAACCAGAAGATGTCGTACGGCTCCAACGAGTTCGCCAGCCGTATCGCGGTGGGAACATCAAACCGCGCATGGTTGTCGATCAATATCTCGATGTCCGGACCCACAGCTTCTCGCGCCGCAGCAATCCGCGCCACGCCTTGGTTTTCAGCATCCGCCGACAACTTGCCAGACATGTAGCCATCGATCTCGTCTGGATGATGCGGATACCAAGGATCCGTCTTTAGCGACGTCTGACCCGTCGCCACAATCGCCTTGCAGTCTTGCGCGAGGCTCTCTGGAGTCGCCCCGTCCTGTGGATGACAGTAAACATCCACCGCATCTCTCACCGGACCACCCAGTAGCTCGTACACCGGCACACCCAACACCTTCCCCCTGATGTCCCACAGCGCGATGTCGATACCAGAGATCACACTCGTCGTCGCGCCTCGCGAACCCATGTATGTGAAGTGACGGAACACCTTGTGCCAGATCTTCTCGATGTTCTTCGGATCATCGCCCTCCAGCAAATCCGACACATGCCGGATCAACGATGCAACCCCGCGATTGGCCTGCTCCCGAGTACAGGTAACCTCGCCCCATCCCGTCACGCCCTCGTCGGTATTCACCTCTACAAATAGGTATTCTCGATTATTCGCCCTCGCGTTCGAAGTCGGCAGGAACGGCGCCGGTGCCGACACCAGATAGGGCGTTATCTTCGTTATCTTCATCTTTACTGCTCGATATCCCTCAAGATCGCATCGATTATCTGCGACATATTGTCGAAATCCCGCGCGCCGCGGAACTGCAACCGCACCTCCTCGCCATCCTTGTCTACATACACGAGGAAGATTGTCGGAGTTGATTGTACGCCCATCGCCTCGCCACGCGCCCGGTCGATCTGCCAAGTCGTGCTGTGCCTCCCCGACAGCAGACACTCGTTCAACGCCACACGGTCCAACCCCATATCCTCCGCCAATCCCGCGAGCAGCGGCACTCCTATCTCATCCTGACGCTCGTACACTCCGTCCACGAACTCCCAAAACTGGTCCGATCCCTGCTCACCGACACAGTCCGAATACTCCGCCGCCAGTGCCGACTCCTCAGCCAAGATCGGAAAGTGGAAATATATCGACCTCACCAGCCCGTCGGCGATGTACGTCTCACGCATCTGGGCGACCGTCCCGCGGTGCCAAGTCCCGCAGTGCGGTCACAAAAAGTCCGAAAAATCGAACATCGTGATCGGTGCATCCGGATCCCCATACGAGTTGTACCCACGATTCGGCACATTCACCCGAGCCGGTTCATCCTCCTCCCCCGACTCCCTCGCGACCTCCTCAACCACCTCGGTTTTAGCAGTCGGCGCGACCGTAGGAGGTTCAACCGTCACCTGCGAAGCTGGCGGCACCACCAACTCCGCCGTCAACACATTCTCACTAACCGCGCCACCCTCATCTCGCAGCCCGCATCCGACCACTGCAGCCGCGCCAAACAACACCAGAGCTACGAGGGCAAAAGAACGGAAAGACATCGCATGGATTCTACTTTGCGAAACCGCCAACCCATTGCCCAGAATAGCCTGTTCGTCGTTCTTCCTATCCCCCTCAACTTCCCGCGCGTTAACATTGAACCCGTAGCGTAACAACTCCCGACTTTCAACCGATGACAGGACAGGTGGCAACCGCATCATGATGAATCGCAACATGCTCAGGCAAGCTCAGCAGATGCAGAAGAAGATCCAGGAGGTGCAGGAAGAGATCGCCAATGCGACATCCGAGGCATCAGTCGGTGGCGGCGCCGTCAAAGCCGTCGTGGTCGGCGGGTCCCGCGTCGAGAGCATCGAAATCGACCCCGAAGTCGTCGATCCCGAAGATGTCGAGATGCTGCAAGACCTCGTGATGGCCGCCGTTAACGAAGCCATGGACAGCGCCCAACAGGTCGCCGCCAAGAAGATGCAGGCGATCACTGGAGGACTGAATCTGCCGGGTCTGGGCTTCTAACCCTCTGTAATCGTCAAAAATGGCCGCGTTCCGCCCCGATCCTCCGAGATCAATCACTCCGGCAGCACCACCATCCGACGCGCCCCGCGGTGTCGCAGCACCTGTATCCCGCGTCATCGACGCCTTTCGACGCCTCCCAGGTATCGGCCCCAAGTCCGCACAGCGCCTCGCGTACCACCTCGTCCGGATGCCAGAAGCCGAAGCCGCCGAACTCTCCGAAGCGATCACCGGCGTCAAGCAACGCATCAAACTCTGCGAGACGTGCGCCGATATCACCGAGGAGCCGGTATGCGGCATATGCTCGAACACCAACCGCGATCGCACCGTCATCTGCGTAGTCGAAGAACCGCTCGACGTCACCGCACTTGAACGCACCCGCGCCTACAACGGCCTCTACCACGTCCTGCACGGTGCTATCTCGCCCACATCCGGCATCGCCGCGTCCGATCTCAAGATCAAAGAACTGCTCCAACGCCTTCAAGACGACACCACCGATCAGACGATCAACGAAGTGATCGTCGCCACCAACACAAACCTAGACGGCGAAGCCACCGCGATGTACCTCCAACGAGCGATCGCGCCCGCTGGCATCAAAGTGACCCGTCTGGCAAGAGGTCTGCCTTCAGGGACCGACATCGAATATGCGGATGATGCTACACTGGCTCATTCTCTAGAATCCAGATCAGAAATAAGTGACTGACCCTCGCCGAGGAACTCTATGAAAATCGAACAAATCGAAACCTTTTTAATAGACCGTTTCCTGGTCGTGCGCGTCACCACCGATGACGGCACGCAGGGCATCGGCGAATCCTGCTACTGGGCGTACCCACGCGCGACTGAAGAGACTGTCAAGATTCTCGGCGATGCCATCGTCGGTATGGATCCCGGTGATACTGAGCACATCTACAACTACATGCATCGATACAACGGCAGTTTCCGTGGCAACTCCATAGCCGCCGCCATCTCCGGCATTGACATGGCGCTCTGGGACATCAAGGGTAAGCGTCTAGATGCCCCGGTATGGGATCTACTAGGCGGTCGTGCCCGGCAGAAAGTGCGAGGCATCTTCCTCGGCGTCGGCGGCGAAACTCCCGACGAAGTCGCCGAACGCGCCAAAATAGCGGTCGACCGCGGTTACTCCGCACTCAAATTCACTCCCATGCCGCGCGAGTTCCAACTCCTCAAGTACCCCGTCCTCGTCGACAACGCCATCGACATGCTCGCCGCGGTACGCGAAACAGTCGGCAACGACTTCGACATCGGCATCGAGATACACCGCAACATGCGACCCTCGGAAGCCGTCGTATTCTGCGAGAAAGCGATGCCATTCAACCCATACTTCATCGAGGATCCGATCGTCCCTGACGGCGTTCTCGCTATGTCCGAAGTAGCCACCAAGATGCGACTGCCACTCGCCGTCGGAGAGCGCAATGCCCACATCTGGGAGTTCCGTGAATACGCCCAGATGACCAACTGCTCGTTCTTCAAGCCCGACATCGCGGTCGCTGGGGGCATCACCGGCGTGAAGAAGATTTCCGCCATCGCCGAGGCGCATCACATCCTGATCGCACCGCACAACTTCCAAGGGCCCATCGCCACCGCCGCGTGTGTGCAACTTGGGATTTCGTCGCCATCTTGGGACGTCTTGGAGGCCGTGGATGAAGACAAGCCGCCGCGGGCAGACATGGTCGACGCCCCAATGGAGGTCGTCGACGGCTGGTTCACCCTCCCCGAGAGACCAGGCCTCGGAGTAACCTTGAACGAAGAATCCCCCAACCTGCTCCCCTTCGAACCGGCTCGCATCCCGCC
>VXTA01000300.1:0-6225 GCA_009837685.1 Chloroflexota bacterium
AAACACCCCTGCAATGATCTTGCCGCTCCAGCGGCAACTTCCGGCAATTTGGCGGCAAGAGCGGCAATTTAGCGGCAACAAAAACCGGGGCAAAACACCACTTCGCGGCAAAAACCTCATATTCCTGACGCAATCTTCTCCGCAATCATGATCGTCGTCGCGTTCGTATTTGCACGTATCACATCCGGCATCACCGACGCATCCACAACCATCAAACCATCAACCGCGTACATCTCGCACCTCGGCGAGACCACTGCCATCGCGTCGGAATTAGGCCCCATCTTGCAAGTTCCCGACGAATGATGCTGCGTCCTGACGTATTCCTGCAACCATTTGTTCAAAGCTTCGTCGTCAGCAAGTTGGTCATCTGTAGGCGTAAGACGCCGCATTTTAGCCGGCGCGTATTCCGGCAGTTCCGAAATCTCCGCCGCGAGCCGCACAGCCCCTCGCAACCGCTCGGCATCGAAGGGTTCGCTCAAATAGCGATAGTCAAGAATCGGCTGATCGTGCGGATCTGGGGTAGCCAGCCGCAGTTCCCCTTTGCCGACGGCCTTCTGCAACGCGATGCTGAAGCCGGTGGGAGACGCGCGTATAGTCGGATCGAAATCTATCGGGACGTGTTCTGTGCGTATGGAGATGGGCCGCATATGCATGTCGTTGCGGAAAGGCGAGTTGGGCGTGGTGTACCGCATACCTATCTGTAGCGGCGGCGGTCGATCCGGAATCGGTTCGTCAACATTGCTCTCATAACTCATGAATACCGCGATGTGGTCTCGCAGATTCTGTCCTACGCCCGGCACGTCCGCGATCACAGGGATCCCGTGCTCCCTCAAGTGTTCAGCAGGTCCGACGCCAGAAAGCATCAGCATTTGCGGCGAGTTGATCGCGCCGCCGCTGAGGATCGTCAGATCAGCCTCCAATCGGTAGATTTCACCACCCGATTCGACCTCCACGCCGCGGGCCGCGCCATTTTCTATCAACACGCGGTTGGCAAATACCCCAGACCGTACCGTGAGATTCATGCGATCACGCGCCATCTGCAGGTAGGTGACCGCAGTGCTCATCCGTATTTCGTTGACGCGATTGAGAACCAGATGCCCCACACCGGTCGATTCTGGATGGTTGTGGTCGTGAGTAAATGGGTATCCGGCGGCCTGACACGCGTCGATGAACGCTTTCGGGCTCGCCATCAACTCGTCTTCTCTGTAGCGTCGAACTGGAATCGGTCCGTCTGAGCCGTGAAAATCGTCGCCGGGAAAGTCGAGGTCCGTCTCGATCTTGCGGAAGTAGGGCAGGACATCGAGGTATCCCCATCCCTCATTGCCCATAGCTTCCCACTCGTCGTAATCTTCGGGTATACCGCGAAACCAGACCTGCCCGTTGATCGCGCTCGAACCGCCAACAACCTTCCCGCGTGGCAGATCAAACGGCTGCTGCATCGGCGTCGCCAGCGCTTTATAACCCCAAGTATGATCATCAACGTTATAAGACTCGTACCACGCCCGAACGCCGTACTTGATGTCATCCGGCAACCACTCGAACGAGGGATAGTCAGGACCCGCTTCAAGGAGCAACACTGAACGGTTGCGGTCCTCCGAAAGCCTTGATGCCAAAACGCAGCCGGCTGATCCGGCGCCCACAACGATCACGTCGTACTTCACAGCGACATTCCTTGGTTGCCATCGAAAAATCGTTGCCGTGAAGTTTATGCGTGATTCACGCCGATCGCGAACCTCACAAGGTGTGCTTTTTACGCCACCTTGACTCCCGCCATTTCAGACATCGAGTACTGGCGCCAAGCGGTGAGTTGCTTCACCGATGCACGTTCGCGCAAAGCTCGACCTCGATTCGTCCGTTTACCACGTCTATGGGTTGCATCGCTAGTTGAGCCTAGCTCGCGTTGAATGACCCGGTATACAGTCCGATTGCTGATATTGACCTTCAATGCTATTGCCGAAACCTTTAAACCCTCCGCGAACAACCTCATGATCTCCGTGTCGCGCATAGCGTTTCGGTCGTACCGCGCACCGTTCGGATCGTCATACTTGCAAAGCGCCAGCGGACACTCAAGACAAGATGCAGCTAAATCACATCCTGTATCTTCGTAAACGGTGTTCTCTGGCAATCCCCGTGTCGTGTTGATTGAGGGAGATGATTGTTCGCGAACGCTTTTCTCGTTCAAGTTCGTTTGATTGCCCTGCAGATGGCTGGCAGTTAGCATCGCTCAGACTTGCCCTCGAATTTGGCTCTCTTCCCAAGCCCTCTCGAACAGCGAACCAGGAAACCCCGCCTGTCCGTAAAACACGAACGTTAACGACTCATCTTGACAACGCGGCGCAACGGTACGGTCGAACCAACCTGGATCAATCATGTGTGCACCCACCACTTCGATCAGCATGTTCGGGAACACCCGTGTCGAATCATCCCGGATCGGGTTATCTACGCTGACGAAAACGTGTCGCGCAGCTCCGACCGCTATGCTCCGCTCACCGACCGGCTGCCAAAGTTCTCCCGCGCCGGCCTCCTCGAGCGCTGAAACCAGTTGATCCATCGCCGGCCAGGTGTTCAGGTTCAATGACGGCGAGACCGTGACGCTGATACCGCCGAATGCTGAGGACAACGTGAGCAACATGCTTCGCATCGGTGTGGCAAAATCGGTCGCGAGACTCACCGCACGGCACTTCACAGCAAAAGAGTCCCCTTCGTCCGACACCGCGGACTGCATGATGCGCTGCCCCAACTCATCTCGATCCTCGATGAATTCAGGCTTTGCCTGAGTGAGCATGTTCAACTCTGTATCAATGTCGAAGTCAGTGTGTAGTCCGCTGGTAACTGCGGTTTCAACGCGTGCACTAGAGGAATCACTCCGCACTCGGCGCTCAACCGGTCGTTCCAGAATTTGTGTAGTCATTTTTCGTCTCCTCACATATCATCGAACCCGCGTTCTAATTAGAACATACATCCTATCGAATGGTTTGTCAAATAGAAAAGCGATATTTCCTGAAATCTCCGACGAACGCTCCATCGGTGTGCTTTACACGATTCGTGCATAATGGACATCGGCGCACCAATCCAACCAATCGGCGGAACCTCAAAGATGTCAGTAAACGTTGAGATCGTTTCAATCGGCTCTGAACTGCTCTTAGGACAGATCGTCGACACCAACTCCGCTTGGATTTCCCAACGCCTCGCCGAAAACGGCGCAAACGTCTTCTACAAGTCGTGCGTCGGCGACAACCAGAACCGCATGACCGAAGTCCTCCGTATCGCGTTAAATCGCGCTGATGTCGTAATTACCGGCGGCGGCATCGGACCGACCCAAGACGATCTCACACGCGAAGCAGTTGCTGAAGTCTTTGGTGTCGACGTGGTGACCGATCCCGATTCCCTGACCGAACTACACGAAAGATTTCAAAACCGAGGCTTCATCCTCACCAAAAACAACGAACGTCAAGCACAGATCCCAGAAGGCGCCAAGGTGATTCGAAACCCGAACGGCACCGCACCCGCATTCATGGTCGAATCCGAGAAAGGCACTATCATCAGCCTCCCCGGCGTGCCTTTCGAGATGAAGTGGCTCATCACCAACGAGATAATTCCCTACCTCCGCAAGAAATACGACCTCGGCGAAACCATCCACTACCGCGTACTCAAAGTCGCCGACCTCGGCGAGAGCGCAGTTGACCACGAAATTGGACATCTCATCGCCGAATCATCCAACCCGACAGTCGGGGTCCTCGCCCGCCCCGGTCAAGTCGATGTCCGCATCGCCGCCCGCGCTGCAACCGTAGAAGCTGCAAACTCCCTCATCGAACCTGTCGAAGCCGAAGTGCGAAAACTCCTCGGAAATCACATCTTCGGCACAGACGAAGAGACCATCGAGAGCGTCATCGGCGACATGCTCCGACAGCACGACGCCACCGTAGCCGTATATGAAGACCTGAGCGGCGGAGCAGTTTCCGATTCCATGCGCACTTCAGCAGGCGATCGATTCCTCGAAGCAATCGTCGCAAACACCGATATCCCACGCGACCGTCTCATCGGTAATAGTAGTACCGAAGAGTTGACTGGCGAAGAACGAGCCATCGCACTCGCTAACGCCATCCGCGAGCACTCTGGCGCAAGCCTTGGCATCGCCGTCCACGGGATCCCCGAATCCGAAGGCAGCGCTGAAAACCTCGCCAGAGGCGATACTTACATCGTGATCTGCGACGCAAACAAGACCGAAATGCGTCATGTCAGATCCGCCGGCAGCGGCGCGCCTGACCGCCGAAGAGCCGCAATGTACACCTTCGGTGCCCTCCGACAGCACCTGCTTAAATCCCGATCTTGAAATTCCGCCTCGACCAGAAGGAAACGAAATGAAGTTGCAACCCCGGAATGCAAAAACACTCTTGATCGCGGCATTCGTCAGCGTGATGCTCGGCATTCTGCTGATCGCCTGTTCATCACCCGAACCGACGGCAACGCCGGTACCTCCGACTCCCACGCCAATACCACCAACCGCGACACCCGTCCCGCCGACACCGACACCAGTGCCGCCAACACCTACTCCTGTGCCTCCCACCGCGACGCCTGTACCGCCCACGGCAACTCCGGTTCCTCCAACCGCGACACCTGAACCGACCGAAGAACCCGAAGTTGAGCAGATCGACGAGATAAGCCCTTCCGGATTGTCAGCACACGACGCGGTCTGCATCGAAGAGCATGCAGACGCCGAAACTGCCGCCAAGGTTTTCGAAGCAATTGAAGCTCTCACCACTGGCGGCGACGCTGAAAATCAACACATTCTTGACCTGTTGGCCGCGGCCGAACCGTTGTCCCACTGCGGAGTGATGCCAGAACGATTCGCACCCATCGTGGCCCAAATATCCCCTGAAGATGCTGAATGTGTGGTGGAGCAGGCTGGTGTCGAGATGCTCATGAACTTCTTCACCATCACCGAAGAGCAGCAGGCACAGACTCTGAACCTAATGGCTCTGGCCCCACTTCTGGGCTCATTACAAGCATGTGATGTAGCACTTGACTTAACGGCCGGTCAGTGATCTGACAAGTCACCAAGCATTTCGTCCGATACCGGCGCGTATAACCCTGCAAACGCTTATCATTTGCGGGTAACGGACACGCCTGCAATCTTCCTTCGAACACACAACACCACGCCAGGAGCGCATCGAAATGAGAAGCAAAGCCGCAATCCACGTCGAACACGGCAAACCCTTGGCGGTCGACGAGATTGAAATCCCGGACCCTCGTGCCGACCAAGTCCATGTCAAGCTACACTCCAGCGGCGTCTGCCACTCGCAACTCCACCAGATGCACAACCCGCAGACACCGACACCCTCCCTCCTCGGACATGAAGGCACCGGTACGGTCGTTTCAGTAGGCTCCGAAGTCTCTCACGTCAAGGAAGGCGATCTTGCTATCGTGACATGGGTGCCCAAAGACCCGATCCAGGGGCGTTGGACTCCCGAACTTAGCGGCGCGACATACCGTGAAGAACCCCTGAACGGCGCAACCTACACCTGGGGCGAAGATGCCCTCGTTTGGGGAGGATACGTAATCCCCATCGACGATGACAACCCCAAAGACATCTCCTCAATCGTCGGGTGCGCAGTTCTGACCGGCGCTGGTGCAGTCCTCAACACCGCTCTTGTCCGCCCCGGCGACTCGGTAGCCATCTACGGGATCGGCGGAGTCGGAACCTCCGCACTCATCATGGCCAGCATCCTCGAGGCATACCCCTTAATAGCAGTAGACATCGAAGATTCAAAGCTCGAATACGCAAAAGAGATGGGTGCGACGCATACCGTCAACGCCATGAACACCGACCCCATCGAAGCGATTCACGAAATAACCGGCGGCGGTACCGACTACGCTTTCGACGCCATCGGACTGCAGATAACCAGCGAGCAAATCCTCCCGTCTGTCCGAGGCGGAGGACCTGGAGCCGACAACCATGGCGGAATGGCCGTTCTCATCGGTATGCCGGCGCCCCAGATGACTGTCGATCCCGGCCAATTCATGTACCACCAGAAGCAGTATCGAGGCTCCCTCGGCGCAACCTACCCCAAAAAGGACTTCGACCAGTTCCTCCGCTGGCACCACGAAGGCAAGTTCCCGCTCGATAAGCTCGTAACCCGCCGCTACACACTCGACCAGATCAACGAAGCCTGCAACGACCTCCAAAACGGCGAGATCTTGGGTCGCGCCATAATGGTCTACGAC
>VXTA01000300.1:6235-12944 GCA_009837685.1 Chloroflexota bacterium
CCAAACGGCGCAGCCAATTGATAAACGCCGCCCCAACTGCGTTGTCCGTCGGATCGGCGAGCTTGCCGTTCATCAGCGCGTCATCGAAACTCCAACCCGGATAGTAAGCCGATAGCCAAGCATGAGCAACGTGTTTCGGTACTTTTAGGTCCGTTGGGTCAATTACGCTTGTCGGTAATCCCCCTATAAATTCCTGTGCTGGTAGCTTGACTGGGTCATTCGCTGGGACCATCTTGAGGACAAAGTCTTCTAGTTGTCCTGCGTTCATGTTGTCAGGCATAATCCAAATGCCGACCTTGATGTCTTGGGATCCGAATCGACATTCAGCAACAAATCCAGTGCTTAAGATAGATTCGTCGCCAATCCTAGGCGCGGTGTTGGCGAGAATTGGCAACCGTTGCAACCGATGCCAAATCCGAGAAGGGGCGGCATCTGCGTCAACCACGAGGCCGACTGATCTGGCATTTGGTGTTAACAGCCAAGCCTGAAGTATCGCGTTAAGGCGTGCGTCTTGGTTCTCGGCCCGCGGCAACCCGCCGATAGGTTGAACACGCAAATCCTCAACCTGCAAGACTCGGCGACAAATCGCGCCAATTAGCGCGGCATCGTGAAAACCTTCAACGAGTAAAGTATCCAATTCAATCAATGGCGGCTATGCCACTCGATGACTTTTGCACAAACCGTTGTACAGGGCTAACGCGGGTCGATATTGAACTCAAACGAGACTTGGAGGGTATACGGATCGTAGTTGACGTAATGCGTCTGGTCTACTCCCTGTTCCAATCGAAAATACGTTGATTCCATGTCATCAATCGCCGTTGTTGCGTCTGCAAAACCAGCGATGCAGTCCAGTGAGTTCGTGGTTGCTAGCAATTGAACGTGACGCGACTTGACCTCACTCAATATCAACTCCCAAAACCTAGCTTGTACCTGACGACCAGCCGGCACCTCAAAGCCGTCGATCAATAACACTGGACATCGTCCTTCGTTTTCAGCCCGTAACGAGAAGACGACAATTGCCGACACTATCATCATCATCCGCACGGCATCCACGCCGATTGCCATCACACTGCGAAATCTTGCTTCGGATGAAGTTCCTGCCTCGGCATAGTGATATCCAAATTCATACTCACCGCGATATTCCCGCACCACTGGTGTCATTGTCGACACCAGTGGTCGATACCCGTACTCCTCCGGCATTTTCATGGGTTGCCCGTATTCGCCCCCAATTTCCGGATCAACTAGTGCTCCCGCTTGAAACACGCGCTCCGCATTGGCAATTTCGATAAACCTTTCCCCGACCGTTCTGTTTTCGAAAAACACAATCTCCTCGCTGAGACGCTGGATCAAAATCAGGTTTGGTACCCCATTGGTGGATTGCGTCCTGACCATGAGAGCCATCATGTCCGGACTATCTCGATGGAAGCTGTCGTCATCAGCAACGTATCTCACCCTCTCCCAAGCTAATGGGTGCAACTCGGCATCGGTCGCGCCGTTCCTCCCATCCATCAAATACGTGAGGAAATCGGACCGAAATCGACTGGATCCACCAGCGAAGAGATTTACTTGCCCCAAACGCGGTATCTCGAGATCCTTGATACCGCGATAATCATCGATTCTGATGCTAGGAATGTGCAAACCAGTTGCCGATCTGTATGAAGGCTTGACCATCGATTACTACCATTCAGTGCCACTCAAACCAGTGGTTTCTTTTTGCCAAACTTTAGACTGGTCGACAGCGCGATCGACGAGCCTATCGAAAGAGTGCTTGGGCATTGCTCTCAACGCGTTCAGTGTTGCTCCGCAACCAGAAGCGAGTAACGCCCGTCGCCTACGATGCTAATGTAGAAGTCGTCGCCGCCGGGCAAATGCTGAACGGGAACAAACGCCCTGCGGTAGAAGCAAGACGTGTCGCGGTCGTCGTGGTTGACGGCGTATTCCCCATCAACCCAATGGCAAAGGGAGTCCGATTTGCGGATTTCCAATTTCAGTTGCACCCAGGGCGGACCCCATGCGCCATGCACCACGTCGTGCCGCGTGTAGATGAAGTAGTTGTAGTGCCTGGTGTAGCTACCCCTGAACACGAAGATGTCGATGTCGCCTGCTTCGGTTTCGCCGTCCATCCATTCGCCTTCCACGAGCGTCACGGGTTCAAACGGAATGTCGCGGTAGTTGCGTGTCCCGGGCGGCGGCCAGTGATCGTCTTCGGATGGGACCGGCGTGACCTCGAACCCGTGCAGTTCCACAGCGTCTTTAGGCACATCTATCTCGTAGCCGGCCCACGTAGCTCTCAAATCGCCGCTGTCAAGCTTGTGGACGGTCGCAGGCGAGGCGGCGCAACCCATTGCAAGTGCCAAGAGCATGACTATCGGAATGATTGATCTTTGTGCGATCATTGGACGTAATGCGAGCCTAAACACACTTCTTAACCCCCATGCTATACCGCACCCTCGGAAAATCCGGCATCTCCGTCTCCCTAGCTTCTTACGGCGGCGGCGGCCCCAGCCAGTTCGGGAAAGCTGCCGGTCTTACCTCGAAGCAACGCCGAGACCTCATCGCCAGAGCCTTGGAACTCGGCATCAACATGTTCGACACCGCGGCCAACTACGGCGACAGCGAGGAACAACTCGGCCAAGCTCTCAATGGTGTGCCGCGCGACGCCTTTCTAATCGCTACCAAGTGGACTTGGAAAACCCCCGACGGCAAACTCCCTCCCACCGATTCTGTGATCACGTCAGCAGAGCGAAGCCTGCGCCGCTTCAACACCGATGTCATCGACATCATGCAGATCCACGGCATCCTCCCAGGTACATACCACGACATCACCGAAAGATACGCCCCAACATTCCTTAGCCTCAAAGAACAAGGCAAAGTCCGGCTCGTCGGCTTCTCACAGATGATGACCCAAGACCCCAAACTGACGGTTCCGGCAACCGCCCTCAAAGAGCATCCCCACCTCTGGGACACCATCATGCTCAAATACGGGATCCTCAACCAATACGCCGCCAAAGAAACCCTGCCGCTCGCACAGAAACACGGCGTCGCCATCCTCAATATGGCACCCGTCCGTTTCACCCTTACAAGACAACACGAATACGATCAACTCCTAGAAAATTGGCGCAAAGAAGGCGATATCGATGTCAACCACCCTAAGCTCCGCGACGGCCTAGATTGGCTAATCACCGCAGACGCACATACCATCATCGCCGCGGGCTATAAATTCGCTGCTGACCATCCCGGAATCTCAACCGTCATCACCGGCACCTCCAACATCAAACACCTCGAAGACAACATCGCCGCATTCGAAAACCCAAAACTCCCGGACGAACATACGGCGATTCTCAAAAAAATCCTAGGCAACTCCGCCGCGCCGCGATAGTTAGCCAACTACTTCAACGGAAACAAATCCGAATTCTGCTCGGTCCGTCGGAATAGCTCCTCCAGTGGCACTATGCTGATTCTCGGGTAAACTCGACCATCGATCTCTACTTCGCCAGTTTCGCTAGCTTCGCGCAAAATCGCCTCACTGGGCTCGTGTGCGGTCACCAACAATCCAGCAACCAAATCTTCATAGCGTTCTCCGTCTAAAGTCCCTCTGAGATCACCGAATACAGAAACGTCGATCGCACTTCCGCCCAAGACCCGAACAACAGCATGGCATTTTCCGCCCAATGCGACAGGCAAAGAAACCACTCCATCCATTCCCTTAACCGAGTCCTGTCTGTTCCGCCAAGGCACGCATCTCGGAATCATGCTCATCACACCGCGCTCGAACCTCATCGCATCGCTCTTAGCCATCTCAACCCACGCAGTTAAATCGCCCATGCTCATAGACGGCAGCCCGCTAACTGCGAAATCGCCGGGCAAATTGCCTTGACGGAACCGATCGCGCAACACGCTCAATGCCATCGGTTCCACATCGATACCGATCCAAGAGCGCCCTAGCTGTTCCGCCGCAACCATCGTTGTACCGCACCCGCAAAACGGATCCATCACAACATCGCCCTCGTTACTCGACGATCTGATGATCCGCTCCAGCAGCCTTACGGGCTTTTGCGTCGGATATCCCGTCCGCTCGGGCGACCACGTCTGCAACGAATTGATGTCCGACCACCAATCCGGCATATGCGCGCCCCGCTCAATGTCGCGCTCCCGCCCATCGATGCTCGTTCCCCCACGCGCATTGACCAGTGCCTTTGAGGCATCCGAATACTCGCCGTATTGCGGATTGAAAGTGTAGTCATCGCTCTTCGAATACCGAAGTATCACGTCATGCTTGCGTGCGAAGTTCCGGCGTGGCACGCCACCCCCGCGGTAACACCAAGCGATCTCATTCCGAAAGTTATCGCGCCCGAACACCGCATCCATGATCACCTTCAAGTAGTGACTCGCCACCGGATCGCAGTGCAGATACACGCTGCCTGTCGACTTGAGCAGACGATGAATCTCGATGAGACGAGGTGTCATGTTAAGCAGATACGCCATCAACCGATCACGACCGACCACTTTAAGCAGGCCCGTAAGCGTCTCAGCGATAGCTTGACCGCGATTTTCACGTAACGTCGCGTCCAAAATTCCTTCTGATACATCATCCCAAATCCAAACATCCTCAAACGCCGGAAGATACGCGTCAGGCTTCAACACCGACGGCCCGCGAAACACGATCTTGTAGTTTTTGTTCGAATTGAACGGCGGATCCAGATAGACCAGATCGACCGTTCCACCCTCCATCCTCCGCATCACCTCAAGATTGTCCCCGACGTGAAGCCGCCTAATACCGCTTACCAAACCATCAACTTGAGAAACCGATCCGATCTTCGCTTCGTATTGCGTCATGTCGATTCGTGTGACTTGGCCTTGGGTTAACCGCCACATCTGGTCAGAAGACCACCCTGCAAGGTGGAATATTACGATTTGATGCTATATTTGGCGCAACCTACGATTGAATTAACACATAACTCAAGGGTCAGATAGAAACACCTTCGTCGCATCCCTCGATATCGAAAGGACCCAACTCTTGACAACTTCCTCTACCGCAGTCGCAGAATCCACTGTTAACCAAGGACACGCCGATACCATCGACCGCATCGTCGAGAATGTCGGACGCGTCATCATCGGCAAAGACCCCGCAGTACGACTCGCCATCGTCGCCCTGCTTAGCCGCGGTCACATTCTCGTTGAAGACGTCCCCGGCGTGGGCAAAACCATGCTCGCCCGTTCCGTCGCCATCACCACCGGCTGCGACTTCAAACGCGTCCAATTCACTCCAGACCTCCTGCCCAGCGACGTCACCGGAGCATCCGTCTACAACCAGCAGATAGGCCAATTCGAATATCGCCCCGGCCCCGTAATGGCGCAAGTCGTGCTCGCCGATGAAATCAACCGCGCCACTCCAAAGACCCAGTCGGCATTGCTCGAAGCAATGGGTGAGCAACAGGTCACCGTAGAAGGCGTCACACATCCCCTGCCAAGCCCCTTTATGGTCATCGCCACCCAAAACCCCATCGAATACGAAGGCACCTTCCCGCTACCCGAAGCCCAACTCGACCGCTTCTTCATGCGAATCTCTCTCGGATATCCGGATCCGAGCGAGGAAGTCGCAATCATGGACGGCCGAGAAGCCACCGATCCCATCGACCTCCTAACGCCCAGCTGCAACGCCACCGACATCATCGCTCTCCAGCAATACGCCGAAACCTTATACATCGACGAGCTAATCAAGCAGTACATCGTCGAAATCGCAACCGCCACCCGCAGCCATCCCGACACTACCCTCGGAGTATCTCCGCGTGCCAGCATCAACATGATGAAAGGCGCCAAAGCATACGCCATGCTTCAAGGCCGAGACTACGTCATACCCGACGACGTCAAGGCCATCGCCGTACCCGTGATGTCCCACCGCGTCCTGCTATCGCCATCTGCGCGCATGAGAGGCGTAAACCAGAGCACCATCGTCAACGAAGCCATGGAGCAGGCCACCGTCCCCGGCGCGGGTGGTGGAAGAATACCCACAGCCACCACCAACTGACGCCAACAACCCATATATAGGGCTCCGTAACTCTTGCAAGTAACCCTTCCCAAGATCGGACGCGGCATCGGCATCCGCGACGAAAACCAGAGTCTCCTAAGCGCGATCTGGAACAACGCCGTCCGCCATCGGATGCTCCTCGCCATCATCTTCGTGATCGGCGTGAAACTGGTCAACACCGTAGCGACCGGCTTCGATCTATCCATGCGCCTTGCCTACCTGCTCCTCATCCTCATCGCCGTCTCTTGGGTATGGTCCCGAGTTGGCGCCGTCAACATGAGAGCCAGCGTAAATCGACCAACCGGCCCTTTCTCCGTCGGAGACACTCTCAGCGAACGCATCGTCATCCAAAACTCCAACGGCGCACCCAAGGCATGGGTTGAGGTTGAAGACAAAACAACCCTCCCAGACGTTCAATTCCGCGAGGTCACTAGCTTCGGCCTGATGGTCACATTCAAACGCGTCAACATGGAAGCACCCTTGACCCAACGCGGCGAATACGACCTCGGCCCCCTCGTCATCCGTGCTTCCGACCCATTCAACCTCTTCCCCCGCGATATCGAATTCGAGGGCATCGACAAAGTACTCGTCTACCCGCGTGTCCTTCCCATCCCCGACATCGCATCCTCCCGCGTCCTACTCGCCGATGGTCACTCTCGACGCCATCGCATGCACCTCCTC
>VXTA01000291.1 GCA_009837685.1 Chloroflexota bacterium
TCATACGGTAAATTGGATCAGCGGATTGAGCCATGGATGTCCTTTACATGAGCCAAGATGGATTTGCCTATTGCTTCGGCGAGCTTCGGTGGCACTGCGTTGCCGATCATGCGCGCTATGGGCGAGAACTGGACTGGTTCGCTATCGGGGATGAAGCGGTAACTCTCAGGGAATGTCTGTAACAGCGCGCCCTCTCTCAACGAGATTGCGCGATCCTGCTCAGGATGCCCGAAACGTCCATTGCCGAAGCCGTTGAATTGCGTTGTAATGGTTGGTGCGGGGCGGTCCCAACGCATCCGACCGTAAACACTTTTGTATGACCTACCTCTTGATGTCGTATGACAAGCCGCCACAAGATCATCTCGCCAATCTTGCCAAGTCCCGCCCGGCCTCGAATGACGTATCCGCGCTAAGTTTTTCTCGTTGAGGCGGCTAGACCTATGCAACCGATCGCGTCGCGAATATCCTCCGGCGGAGATGGGCTCAAGATCCCTTATTGCTTCTTCTACACTCACATGATCAGTAGGAAGATGGGTCGGAGGCAAAAGCTCCAACTTGCCAAATCTGGAAGCCAAGATGACTAGTCGTCTTCTTGTTTGAGGCACTCCGTAATCAGCGCACCGCACCACTGTTTTAGACCGTTCATAAATGTAATTGTTGTCGTCAAGCACATCCATGAATTCTTGAAAGACCCGGTGTCGCTGGAGCCTGGCAACGTTCTCCATCGTGACGACATCTGGTTTGATGCTTTCAATCAACTCGCCGAATTTTCGTAGCAGCTGCCATTGCTCCTCGGGTCCCGCACGCCCATTCGTGTAAGACGAAAATGGTTGACACGGCGCACATCCAGCTAAAACCGTGACACAGTCTTCGGGAAACAACGATTTCACGAAGTCAGCCGACACGGTTCCAACATCAAGCGCATGAAAGGGTGCGTTGACGTTTTCCTCGAACGCGTACCTGCACGATTCATCAATGTCGATTCCAGCGGCTATCCGAATCCCGGCCCGTTGCAGACCAAACGAAAGCCCACCTGCACCGCAGAACAGGTCTACCGCAACTGGTTGTTTGGTCGGCATCATAATGTTTGAAAGTTCAAGTTTAACCCCATCCACTCACACATACTCCCGCGCCAACCGCGCCCTCAGATACTCCATCGGACGATTCCCCTTCAACGAGTTGCAGTGCGCGCAAAGCAACTGCAAGTTCTCAAGATGACTAGTCCCACCCTTCGACTGCGCGATGATGTGGTCCACCGTGAGGTGCTGCTGCATGAAGTGAGTGCCGCAACCGTTGCAGTGCCCCGCTTGCGTCCCGTAAAGCACCACTTTCGACTCGCTTAACGGCGGCGCAGGTTCGCGGTCGGTACGTTTCGGTATATCGGTTCGTGCGATAGCTTGTATGCCGCCCATCAAACCGAGCTCATTCCGAGCGCGTTGCTCGACGAGTTTGACGGCAAGCGGCGACAAGTCGATACCGATCCATTGCCTATCCAATCGTTCCGCCGCGATGCACGTAGTCGCACAACCGCAGAACGGGTCTAGCACCACATCGCCTTCGTCCGAACTGGCTTTGATGATTCGATCCAGCAGAGCGAGCGGCTTTTGAGTTGGATAACCCAGACGTTCACGAGCCTGGGAGTTAATAGGCGGTATGTCAACCCATACAGAGTGAACCGGACGTCCTCTTCTCGTATCGTCCCAGTACACCTTCTTTGCGGGCCAGCCGTTACGCTTCTTTGGCCAGTGGATCAATCCTTCTTTATCCATCTCATCGAGAGTGTCTGGGACGTAAGCCCAATGCCGTCCCTTCGTATTTGGATCAAACCCCCGCCAAATTTGTCCCGATGCTCCTTGGGAGGCACCAGCACCTGTTAGATCAGCGGCGCGGTATCGACCCTTGTCATCTTCGTATATGTAGTGTGTCCGCACATAGTTTTTATCGGGAGCTTGGTATATGCGATTCCACTTGTACTTTTCAGATTTCGTGTAAAACAACAAGCTGTCGTAAGTGCTGGCCCACCTTCGGGCAGACGGATGTGCTGACGTGCGTTGCCAGATTACCTCGCTACGGAAGCTGCCGTAACCGAAAATGGCATCCATAAACAGTTTGATGTAGTGACTCGCCGTCGGATCGCAGTGCAAGTACAAACTTCCCGTCGACTTCAGAATCCGCTTCATCTCCAGCAGCCGCACTGCCATCATGATCAGGTACGACTTCATCCCGCTTCCGTGGCTGTGCTGGCTCGCGTCGATGATCTTGTACAGCGGCAGATCGGTTTCGGCGATCTGGTTGTGCCAAGCCTCGTCGACATCCGTCAGATCCCATGTGTCCTTGAACGCCGCACCCGCCGCTTCGCTCCCTATCGGCGCCGCGTAATTGCGGTTCGAGTTGAACGGCGGATCGAGATAGATGAGGTCAATGCACTCGTCATTGATCCCCCGCATCACATCGAGGTTGTCGCCCTCAAAAATCGTCCGATTAGGGATGTTGCACACCCCCACCTGTGCCTTCGTCGTCGTCATGATCTTCAGTGTACCGCCTGAACATACCCTCCCCCGAAGACTGTGTCACACCGAAAAATCACAACCCATCATCCCAAACATGTGCCGTATCGGGGTACGGGCATACCCCTGCGAGCTCGCTTCGCTCGTTCGCGTCCCCTTTCGTCCCGAAAGGGGACGTTCGTAGGCGCGTTTAATTGGAGGAGCGTGTGCCCTTCTGGATTCCGGCTTTCGCCGGAATGACGGGAGTGTTGGGCAATAACAGAGAATCAGCCCACCAGAACGATATGCGTCTCCACCGGACCATGTATCCCATGCACGATTGTGGCTTCGATGTCGCCGGTGCGAGACGGACCGGAAATGAGGTTCATCGCCGCGTGCCGTTCGCCGCTGTTCAGGTCAACGTGTTCGAGCAGGAACAATTCATCCAACGACGGCAGGACTTGACCGCGTTTGATGACGGCGATGTGGACCGGAGGTGCGAGTGAGGTAAGTCTAGACACACCCTTTTTTGGATGGATGACGAGGGTGCCAGTTTCAGCTACGACATAATCCCCTCCCGTGATGCCCACGTTGGTTCGGAACACTTCCTCTCTATGTTCCGACCGCATTGCATTGCGTTCTTCTTCGGACATCCCGTCGTTTAGCGTCATGTCGCGGAGTTCGACACCTGCACGTTCTAACGCCGTGTCGATAAGGGCTTCGTCCAGAACCTCGTGACCAGAGCGTAACGCCTTTTCAGCGCCGATATCTCGGCAGATCCCGGCGATCATGTCGCCAACGTCTTCCATGGTCTCTGCGCGATGCACGTTCCATCCCGCGGTCGCCATCGCTTCAGCAGCGTCGTCAAGCAGTTCTGCCGATCGTGTAGCTACTTCAGTACGTGTCTCTTCGGCAGCAATTTGGGCCTCTGACAGATCGGGGTAGCGCACAGGTGTTGGGCCGACATCTGTCGGCGGCGAGGTACGGCCCAAAGCGGAGCTGACGTTTGATAAGAATTCCTGGCGATCCATGGCGGAATTACTACTCAGGCTTTACTTCGATGAAAAGTGTTGAATTACTTGACGTGTATGGAAACCTGAGACGATCAATTGGATCACGCCGAGCACCAATATCAGGATCCTCAACCAAGTCGGTTCTGTGAGGAAGAATGCTCCTAGGAGCACAGAGACAACGCCCACGATTATGCCGATGACGTATCTCGGGATGCTGGGGACATGCTGCGTACTATCTGTCGAACTCTCGTCTTTCATGGTGTTCCTCGTCGTCGCGTATGTGGCTAGATCATTGCCCGTTTTTGGCTTTGTTGCGTTCCGCAAACATCTTGCCGAAGGTCTTGGCGGCAGGGGCAGGAAAATCCCTGCTCTCAGTCCAACCCGAAATCGGCGGTGGGACTTTCCTGAGCCAACCATCCCGCTTTAACGGCGCAGTGGCGATTTTGCCGACGCTTGATCCGGCCTCGAATCGTGACCGGCTCATCATCCCTTGGCGCCACGCCTTCCACGTCATGCGCTCGCCAATTCCCGATGCCCGTTGCTGCGGGTCAGGATCGCCCTGCGCGGTTTGAGATCGGAGTTCGAGCAACATCCGGGGGATGTTGATCTTCACTGGGCAGGCCTCGTGACACGCGCCGCACAGCGACGAAGCCGCTGGTAATTTAGCGCCGTCTTTTAGTCCGGTCAGTACCGGCGATACTATCGATCCGATCGGCCCTGGGTATACCCATCCGTATGAGTGTCCGCCCACCTTTCTATACACGGGGCATGAGTTCATGCAGGCACCGCAACGGATGCAGTTCAAGGCTTCGCGCAGCGACTCGTCTCGCAACAGTCTGTCGCGACCATTGTTCATGATTACGAGGTGGAACTCTTCGGGGCCGTCCTCCTCGTCGTGCGCGCGAGGACCGTTGACCATCGTGACGTAGGCGGAGATGCGTTGGCCTGTGGCGGATCGGATGAGTATCCGCAACATCGCGCTGAGATCGGCGGCGGACGGCACGAGCTTTTCCATACCCATGGCGGCGACGTGGATGCGTGGCATTGATGTAGCCATACGGCCATTGCCCTCGTTTGTAACGAGGACAATGGAACCTGTTTCTGCGACGGCAAAGTTGGCCCCGGTTACTGAAAGGTCAGCGCGTTGAAATACCTCTCGAAGCATTTCGCGCGCTTGACGTGTCAGGTCCTCGGCGGTTTCACGACGTTCCGATCTCGACTCCTCAGCCAACAAATCGGCGACCTGTGCCTTTGTCTTATGGATGGCGGGCGCGATGATGTGGTACGGTGCCTCGCCTGCCAGTTGGACGATGTATTCGCCTAAGTCGGTCTCGACGACTTCGATGCCATCGGCTTCGAGGACATGATTGAGGCCCATTTCCTCGGAAACCATCGATTTGCTCTTGATCACCGTCGAGACATCGTTTTTGGCGGCTATTCCGCGGATGTATGCATTGGCATCTTCGCCGTCGCGCGCGAAGTAGACGTTTCCACCGTTTTTCTCGACATTGGTGGCGAGCATGTCGAGGTAGTAGTCGAGATTGGCGATGGTGTGATCTTTGATCGCCTTGCCCAGAGTGCGTTGGGCTTCCCAATCATCTGTATCGCCCGCGGCGGAGAGTCGGGCTTTGTGGAATCCGTTATAGACGACCTCGTGGGCCTGTTGGAGACGGACATCGGTCAACGCTCGTGAAGCCGCGCTGCGAAACTCTTTTGTCGTCGATTTCACGACTTCGAGGCTCGATTCAAGTCTGATTCGGCGTCCAGCAGTTCTGCTATGTGGACGACTTGAACTTCCTCGCCGCGTCTTCGCAGCCCGCCCTGCATGTGCATAATGCAGCCGGTATCGCCTGCTATGAGAGTCGACGCACCTGTAGCTACGACGTTGTCCAACTTCTCATTCAGCATCGCGGTGGAGACATCTGACATCTTTACCGAGAACGCGCCACCAAAACCGCAGCACACCTCGTTGCGCTCTAATGGTTTCAGGGTCAATCCATCGACGTTCTCCAAAAGCGAAGTCGGTTGCTCGTCGATGTGTAATTCTCTTAGAAGGTGGCAACAGCGATGATAGGTGGCATCGATGTTGGTTTCGATGTTCAGATCTTCGATGCCGAGTACGTCAACGATGAACTCGGTAAATTCGTAAATGCGTTCGGACAGTCGTTGAGCTCTATCCAACTCACTAGGCTGTCCGCGGAAGAGGTCTTCGTAGAAGTTCCTAACCATCGCCACGCACGAGCCAGATGGGCAAACGATAGGTCCCTCGGTCGCTTCGAAGACATCCAAGAACCTCGCCGCCACGGGTCGAGCATCGTTCCGGAAACCGCTATTGAATGCCGGTTGACCACAACACGTTTGATCAGGAGGGAAATGAACTTCTATACCGCGCGCTTCCAAGATGTTGACGACGCTCATGCCGACATTCGGCGCAAATTGATCGACGAGACAGGTGACGAACAGGTTTACTCTTGTCGGCAATTCGCTGGCGTTTCCGTTGTCCATGACCTATTCAGCATAAAACGCGTGGGCGGAGATTCGGCACTTAGCCCACTGCTAAAATCGGGAACATGCTACGGCGCGTTGACATTCGAGTTGGCATGTCCCGGACTGCGCCGTCAATGTCATACAGCGAGGCGTGACAATTGAGTAACGGTCGGCAAGATGTAACTGTGGTCGGGGCGGGACTAATCGGGCTATCAACGGCTATGCAACTTTTGCAGCGCCGACCGGGATTGAAACTGACGGTTGTGGAAAAGGCCGACGCGCCGGCTTCTCAACAGTCCGGACACAACAGCGGCGTCATCCACTCTGGCATCTACTACAAACCCGGATCTTTCAAAGCCCAATTCTGCGTCGAAGGTCGCGCATCGATGACGCAGTTCTGTCTCGACAACGAGATTCCCGTCTGGACCTGCGGCAAGTTGATCGTGGCGACTAATCCCGCTGAGGAAGCACGGCTCGATGATCTGTTCGAGCGCGGCACCAACAACGCGGTTGAAGGGCTGCGACTCGTCAACCATGAGGAGATGGGCGAGATTGAGCCGTTCGTGGAAGGCACAAAGGCACTTTACGCGCCGAAAACGGGTATCGTCGACTACCGCAAGGTCGCGGATGTCTATCGCGAAAAGGTTCAGTCACTAGGCGGCGATATCAGGTTCAATTCGGAAGTCAAAAACATCAGCAACGGCATTCGCAGGTCTGATGGCACCAACTACACATTGGAGACGACATCTGGAGAGATAGAAACAAAGTTCCTAGTGAACTGCGCCGGTCTGCACTCCGATCTCGTGGCAGCGATGAGTGGTGTGAATCCGGGACTCCGCATCATTCCGTTCCGAGGCGAGTACTACACACTAGCCAAATCGAGCGAGCACATGGTCAAAGGGCTGATTTACCCGGTGCCGGACCCTGCATTCCCGTTCCTCGGCGTGCACCTCACTCAGACGATGAAGGGTTGGGTCGAGGCGGGACCCAACGCGGTATTGGCACTCAAACGAGAGGGCTACCGCAAACGCGACTTCTCATTCACGGATTTCGGCAGAACCGTCGCCTTCCCGGGTTTCTGGAAGATGTCGATGCAGAGCTGGAAGGTCGGACTTTGGGAGATGAACCGTTCCCTGCGCAAAGGGGTGTTTCTGAAGAGCCTGCAGAAGCTGATGCCGTCGTTGAAGAAATCAGATCTAGCGCCTGGAGGTTCGGGTGTGAGAGCGCAGGCGGTCCACAGCGACGGCACGCTGTTGGACGACTTTCGCATCGACGAGAGTTCGACTGCGGTGCACGTCCTAAATGCTCCGTCTCCCGGCGCAACATCGTCGTTGGTCATCGGCAACTACATCGCCGACAAGGCGGAGGCCAACTTCAACTTCTAGGGACGCCGATCAGTTGGCGAGCATCAAAAGCTCTGCCGATTCGAGAGATTCCTTTATCCGCATGAGGAACTGAACGGCTTGAGCGCCTTCGACGACGCGGTGGTCGTAGGTGACCGCGAGGTACATCATTGGGCGAATCGTAATCTGCCCGTCAACGACCACTGCCCTATCAACGATGTTATGCATACCCAAGATGCCGACTTGGGGCGGGTTCAGTATCGGGGTTGACATCATCGATCCGAACACTCCGCCGTTGGTGATGGTGAACGTGCCTCCGACCAGGTCTTCCAGCGCAAATGATCCTGTACGGGCTTTGTCGGCGAAACCGCGAATTTCGGTTTCTATCTCTGCGAATGACTTATCGTCCGCGTCACGTACCACAGGCACGACCAAGCCGTGGTCGCTGGCTACGGCGACGCCGATGTCGTAGTACTCCTTGTATACGAGTTCGTTCTCATCTAGCTCGGAGTTGAGTATCGGGAACGCCTTAAGGCCGTTGAGGACGGCTTTGACGAAGAACGACATGAAGCCAAGCCTCACGCCGTTGGTCTCCAAAAACTGCGGGCCGAAGTCGCGGCGAATGCGGATGACCTCGTACATGTCGACCTCGTTGTAGGTCGTCGTCATCACCGCTTCAGCTTGCACTTGTGACATGCGCCGAGCGGTCGTTAATCGACGGCGAGACAGCCGTTCGCGACGTACCGGTTTGTCCTCAACGATCTGATTCAACTCGGAGATTTGGGGGGCTGCCTCAGATTCTGCCACCGCTGGTGCAGCCGTCTCGGTTGCCGATGCGTCACCTTCAGTGGCACCTGTGTCTAGAGATTCCTCTACGCCTCCCCCTTCGACTGGTTCTGGGATGGAGGGCATTTCGACAAAGGGGCCGAACTGGATCTCTACATATCCGTCGTCTTCCTGGTCGGCGTCATCCGAAGCGGCTTCGATGTCTGGAGCCTCATCTATTCCCGGTTCGTCCTCCACGGCCATCTCGATTATTGCAACCCCTTCAGTTGCAACTACATCGACTGATTCTTCTTCCCGTGTTGACAGCGGCTGTGAACCAGCCGATTGGAATTCGCAAAGGGCGTCACCTGGTCGCACTACGTCATCGACCTGCTTGAGCAGCGTTCCAATAGTGCCGCTCTGCACTGCGTTTATTTCCTGAACAGCTTTGTCGGTGTGCAACTCAACTATCGGTTCTCCGACCTCAACAGCGTCGCCAGTGGATTTGAACCACTGGCCGACCGAGGCTTCGAAGACCGATTCGCCGAAATCAGGTGCAACTATTTCTTCCATCTAATTCTTCGTCCTATTTGACTTGCCGTGTCGAATTCGCGTCTTTAACGATGAAGACCTAGCACTTCAATCCTCGTGGTCAAGCTTGAGCGCGATGCGTATCAATCGGTCTTGTTGCCGACGGTGGAGCCAATTCGACCCTGATGCCGGGCTCGGACTGCGAGGCCGCCCGATGTACCTGATGCCCGACTTCACTATCGAGGCGATCGGTGTTCTGACGAAGTCCCAGGCTCCGCGGTTTCGAGGCTCTTCTTGCAGCCAGACAACATCTTCGTAGTTGGAAAAAGATTCAAAGACTTCAGAGATTAGTTCCTCTGGGAATGGGTACAGCTCTTCTATAACGATCAGTCCGATGTCGTCGACGGTGTTTATCTTCGGATGGGTTGCCAAATCAACGAAGACCTTGCCGCTGCACAGGACGATTCTTTTGACCCTGTCTGGCCCTGACTTGGAGAGTGCGAATTTGCGGATCGGTCGGAACTTGCCTGAGCTCAGTTCGTTTATCGAACTTGCCGCCAATGGGTGTCGGAGAAGGCTCTTAGGCGTCATGACAACCAATGGTCGGGAACGTTCAGGCTCGCTCAGCGACGCGGCCTGGGTACGGAGGAGGTGGAAGTACTGCGCGGCAGTGGTTGGATTCGCGATTCGCATGTTGCCGCTGGACGCGAGGTCCAAGAATCGTTCAAGGTGTGCATGGGAGTGGTTCGGGCCTTGTCCCTCGTAGCCGTGAGGCAGCAAAAGGACTAGATTGGAGTCTTGGCCCCACTTCTCTTTCGCTGAGACGATCATCTCGTCGATCACGGCTTGTGCGTTGTTCACGAAGTCGCCGAACTGAGCTTCCCATAGCACGAGACTAGCCTCAGAAAACACACTGTATCCATGCTCGAAACCAACTGGCCCAGCTTCTGACAAGGGGCTGTTGAAAATCGAGAACTTCGCGCCTTCGATTTGCTCCAATGGAGAGTACTGACGACCGGTGTTTTGCTCCCAAATGACGGCGTGTCGCTGACTGAAGGTGCCACGAGCGCAGTCCTGTCCGGTGAGTCGCACTGCGATGCCGTCTTGGAGCACCGATCCGAGAGCCAATGCTTCGGCATGTGCCCAATCGATATTTGGCTCCTCGTCTTCGATCGCTTGGACGCGTCGGCCAAAAGCTCGGGCAACGGTGGGATGCACCTTGAAATCGACTGGCAGCGAGGTGATCTGGGAATTTAGTCTGATGAGACGTTGTTCATCTATCGAGGTCTCGGGGTATTCCATCCCCTGCATCGGTTCTGGGCTCAAACCAAGGTCCGCGGGTGCTTGACGATTCGTTCCTCGACCGGATCCATCGACGGCCTGCATGGCGGTGTTCAATGCCTTGAATGTTTCCGCAACCAATTCGTCGGCTTCTTGCTCAGAGACGACTTCCTCCGCGACCAATCGACTCGCCCACTGCTCACGCAATGTAGGATGCTGTTCGAGCTTACCGTAGGTGATCGGTTGGGTGAATCGCGGTTCGTCGTTCTCGTTGTGACCGTGACGACGATATCCGACCAGATCGATGACGAATTCTTTGCGGAATTTCAATCGATACGAAACCGCCATCTTGGCAACAAGGGAACACGCTTCAAGGTCATCCGCGTTGACATGAACGACAGGGATCTCGTATCCGCGTGCAATATCTGAGCAGTATTGTCCTGAATAGCCTTCATTCGGCTGAGTTGTGAATCCCAACTGGTTATTGGCGATCACATGGATAGCGCCTCCAACCGAATAGCCGTCAAGGTTTACCAAGTTGAGGGATTCTGCAACAACGCCCTGGCCTGCAAACGCGGCATCGCCGTGTATCAGCAAAGCCATTGCTTCTAGATGCGGGTCGTTTTCATCCGTGGCTTCGTCTTGGGTGGCTCTGACCGCGCCCAAGACAACCGGGTCTACCATCTCTAGATGGCTGGGGTTCGGAAGCAGGCGCAACATGATGTCTGTGGAGCCGTCTTGATTCACATCAACATCAGCTCGAGACCCGAGGTGGTACTTGACATCGGTCATCCAACCAGCTGCTTCCATCGCGGCTAGGTGAGCGAACCTGCCTTCTAAAAACCCGGTTAGCAACGATTCGTAAGGCTGTTCGAGCAGGTGAGCCAAGGTATTCAACCGCCCGCGATGCGGCATGCCCATGACGATCTGTTTGACATTAAATGCCGATTGCAGGATTATCTGGTCGATCAGCGGTATCAGAGCGTCTAATCCCTCAAGTCCGTACCATCGTTTTCCAGGGAAGGTCGCGTGAAGGTATTTCTCAAAACCCTCGACCTTTGTCAGGAGTTCGAGTTGATACCGCTTTTGAGCGTCGGTCATGAACTGCATCGCCGATTGGTTTTCGACTTGATCCTGCAACCAGTTCCGCTCTTCAACGCTGTGGATGTGCCCGAACTCATACCCGATCGTGTCGCAGTAGTATGACTTCAACTCTGTGATAGCTTCGCCGATCGTCGATTTGGCCAGCCAAGGTCGCATCTCGTCGTTGGCTTCGGCTAAGAGGTACGTCGATGCTGCGAGGGTCTCCGGAAGGACTCCAAAGCGCTCAGGATTCAGATGCTCGTCAGTTCTCTGAAGCATCTTGAGGGGATCGATGTCCGTGGCTTGATGACCGTCTTCTCGTATCGCGTTGATCAATCGCTCGACCCGCACGATCTGGTGGACTGACACCTCTGGTACCGGGTCGGCGACTGTTGCCTCTTCGGTCGATACTGGAGAGGCAACCGTTGATTTTGAGCCTTCCTCCGTATCGTTTCGCGCTCCGGTTTCGCCGTCGACAATAACGATCTCTCGATCCAAGAAATCGGGATCCATTAAAAGACCGTCGTATTCGAAGTCCGTCCCAAACCCATCTGAACCGTTTGACGCGTCGACCACGGAATCGCCTTCCAGCATGCTGGCGACGTAACCTTCGTTGATACCGCCAAACGCGTCGAACAGGGTATCGGGCTTGCCGTTGTCGGGTGTGGTTCGCGTCTTGTCGATCATCCGATATTGCGAGGTCGCGCAGAAAAAGTGAAAATCGTCCGAGTTACGACTGCATCAACCCCTACTAATACATTGTGGCAGTTCACGCATGTAAATATCCACAATCTCCTAGCTATGAAGGTTGATGCATACTGGCGCGCAAATTTCTGAACTCGAACGCGTCATCAGCGCATGCGCCCTGGAGACTGCCAGAAGTCGGCGTTTTCGCCTAGGGTCTGCTTGAGTCCGTCCGTTGCGTCGGACAGCGCGGCGACTACATCGGAAGGTAAGTCGTAATCGAACGTCGGTGTGTTGAGTGCCACTTCGGCGGGATTGCGCGCCCCGACCAGTAGGCTTGTGACGCCCTCTTGAGCCAAGAGCCAAGCCAAAGAAATCTTTGCCGGGTGCTCTCCGATCTCATCGGCGATGCTCAGCACCGATGCTATCGTTGCGAAAGTCTCTTCTTCGCAACCCTCTTCCCCGTGAATCGCCTGCTCCCGGTTTTTGTTGAAGTGACGGGACCGTGACAAGCCTGGCGGCACATCGTCTGCAGTAGCGTAGCGACCAGTCAACATCCCTTGCTGCAATGGGCTGTAGCAAATTACGCCTACATCGTTGGCGACACATGTCGGTTTGATCGCGAACTCCAATGCTCGCCAGAGCAGGTTGTATGGAAGCTGGTTCGTGACGATGGCACCGCATTCGAGAATGTCCGTGAGGTCGCGGACTGCGAAGTTGCATACGCCTAGGGCCCGCACCTTTCCACTGTCTTGAAGCTTGAGCAACCCAGCCATCGTGTCCTCGATCGGAACGTCGTGGTTCGGCCAGTGGATCTGGTAAAGGTCGATGTAGTCAGTTTGTAGGCGCTCCAGGCTTGCATCGCAATGTTCGGCTACAAC
>VXTA01000202.1:0-6696 GCA_009837685.1 Chloroflexota bacterium
CTTCAAGACCGACTCGGCCTTCGCCTAGTTCGGAGCATCGTCGATGGCTCTAGCGTCCGACATCCCACCTGATACTTCCCATCAACTCGGCGATCGCTACGATCACGCCGAGATCGAGCCTCGCATCAGGGAGCTCTGGGACGACGCCACCATATATCGATGGAATCCTGACGATACCACCCGCCCGAAGTGGTTCGTTCAATCGATGTTCCCGTACCCATCTGGCGATCTCCACATCGGTCACTGGTTCGCTTTCAGCGGCGGCGATGCAGCAGCTCGATTCAAGCGGATGGAAGGGTACAACGTCCTGCACCCACAAGGCTTCGACGCCTTTGGTCTGCCGGCCGAAAACGCCGCTATCCGCGGCAATGTCCACCCTAGTGTCTGGACTTACGACAACATTGCCAACATGCGTAACCAGTTCGATTTGATGGGCAACTCGTACGACTGGTCCCGCCAGATCATCACTTGCGATCCTGAATACTACAAGTGGAATCAGTACTTCTTCCTGAAGTTTCTGGAGAACGGGCTCGCTTATCGCTCAGACGGAGTGGTCAACTGGTGTCCCGAAGACCAAACTACTCTTGCCAACGAACAGGTCAAAGACGGCAAGTGTGAACGTTGCGAGACCACCGTAATCAAACGCAACATGCCGCAGTGGTACTTCGCCATCACCAAATATGCCGATGAAATGCTGGACATGTCTGGCATCGATTGGCCCGAGAAGGTTCTGGTCAGTCAGGAAAACTGGATCGGCCGATCCGAAGGTGTAGACATCCGCTTCGACATCTCCGAGTACGACCTCGAAACAACGTCGATCCCGACATTCACAACCCGTATCGATACCATCTTCGGCGTCACTTTCGTGGTGCTGGCTCCCGAGCACCCCTTGGTTGACGAGTTGACCCAACCCGAATACCAAGCAACGATCGAAAAATACGTCGCCGCGGCCGCCCGAGAGACCGAGATCGAGCGAACCTCAGCCGTGCGCGAGAAGACCGGCGTGCCCACCGGTTCTTTCTGTGTAAACCCGCTAAATGGCGAACGCGTTCCCATACTCGTCGGCGACTATGTCTTAGCTACCTACGGCACCGGTGCGGTCATGGGCGTCCCTGCCCACGATGAACGCGACTTTGAGTTCGCCAAAAAGTACAACCTCCCGATCCGAGTAGTTGTGGCTCCCGAGGGTTGGGACGGCCGCGATCTCGATGCGGCTTATATCGCCCCCGGTGTCCAAGTCAACTCCGACCAGTTCGACGGACTCCCCAGCGAACAGGGCAAAGAATCCATCTCCGACGCTATCGAGGCCAACGGATGGGGCGAACGGGTGGTCACCTACCATCTCCGTGATTGGCTCATCTCACGTCAACGCTACTGGGGAACCCCAATCCCGATCATCTACTGCGACGACTGTGGCGCGGTTCCAGTACCGTACGAAGATCTGCCCGTGGAGCTGCCGTCAGACGCTAAGTTCCAACCATCGGGCAGGTCACCGCTGATCGAGCACGAGGAGTTCCTGAATGCGCCTTGCCCCAACTGCGACAGACCGGGGAAGCGCGAGACAGACACTATGGACACGTTCATGGACTCGTCCTGGTACCACATGCGCTACCTCAGCCCCGAGGACGCTACCCATCCATTCGACAGGAAAGTCGCCAACGGCTGGGCACCGGTCGATCAGTATACCGGCGGCATGGAACACGCCGTTATGCATCTCCTCTATGCCCGGTTCTTCAACCGCGCCATGCGCGACATGGGGTATGTCGATTTCTCCGAACCGTACGTCCATCTCTTCAGTCACGGCACCTTGACGACCGAGACAGGCAAGATTTCTAAGCGCTCCAATCCTCTAGCACCGGATCCCCTCGTAAGGGAGTACGGTGCCGACACTCTCCGCTGCTATCTCATGTTCTTAGGCCCGTGGGACCGAGGCGGAGCCTGGACTGAGTCGGGCATCAACGGCATCCGGAGATGGTTGCACCGAGTCTGGGACATCGGCACACGTAACGCCAACGAGCTGAACAGTGGGGACCAAGCTGACGAGCGCGAACTTGACGTGGCATCCCACACACTGACCAAGCGCGTAATCGAAGACATGCGCGCCTACAAGTACAACACTGCCATCGCGGCGTTGATGACCTACGTCAATCAGATGAACGACGCTTGGGAAAACGGCTGCATTAGCCCTGAACTCTGGCGCTCCAGCGTGCAACGGTTGCTGCTACATCTAGCACCACTCGCACCACACATCGCCGAAGAATTGTGGCTGCGCAACGGCTGGGCATTCTCCATCCATGAGCAGACGCTACCAGAATGGGATGAGGCGAAACTAACTGTCGATACCATCAAGATCGTAGTGCAGGTGAATGGACGCGTTCGTGACACCATTACGGTTCCGAGGGATGCTGGTGACAAAGAGATCGCCGCTGCCGCACTCTCGTCACCGGGCGCGGTTCGCCACACACAAGACAAACAAATCCATCGCGAAATCTACGTCCCGGGGCGACTCTTCAACATCGTCGTCGGCTGACAACGACTAGGTCAAGTAGCCTATTCAGTTATTCGAGTGACCGTTGCCATTGCGACGTTCGTTCAGGTCGTCGTTGTGGAAAATCCCGCGCTCTTCACCTTGGTATGCATGCACCGCGACCTCAATCCCATCAACGCCTACTAACTGGTTCATCTCCTGGATGAACCGGTTGACGATCTCGCGAAGATCTTCTTCGGTCAGATTTTCTCGGACGATTAATGTCGCGTGCACCATTCCGTGGGGAAAGTGCACGTCGAGCCTTCCGACATCGCGGTCTTCGCTATCGACAACGAAAAATGATTCGGAGTTTGGGGTCCGCAGTTCTCTGTGCAGCGTGTAGTTCGTCATTTGCACTAGCCCTAACCCCTTCCTCTTAGAAAAGGGCTCACAGTTATTTGCGTTCTTGAACCTCGCGAGATTTCAATCCAAAGTCGCCATGTAACGTGGCCTATGTGCGCACATGACCATCGCCGATGACCACCCATTTGTAGGACATGATCTCGCGGATCCCCATTGGCCCGCGCGCGTGCAATTTGTTGGTGGATATCGCGACCTCTGCGCCCAGACCGAACTCACCACCGTCGTTAAAGCGAGTCGAAGCATTCGCGAATACGGCCGAAGCGTCAACCTCGTTCAAGAAGCGCTCAACTACCGTCGTGTCGTCAGCGATCACCGCCTCCGAATGACCCGAACCGTAGCGTCTAATGTGCTCTAGAGCTTCATCGATACTACGGACAACTTTCACCGACAGTATCAATGCCAAAAACTCCGTGCCGAAGTCGTCCTCGCCTGCCCGTTTGACCCGCAACGTTCGTCGTTTTGGGCCGAGCAAAGCCCAAGCACGGTTGTCGGCACGCACCTCAACACCAGCATCTGACAGCCGATCAGACAAACCATTCAAAACCGGACCAGCAACGTTCTCGTGAACTAGCAACGTATCCAACGCGTTACACACCGTATGCCGTTGCGCCTTCGCGTTGAAGACCACATCGACCGCTTTGTCAATATCCGCCGATGCGTCAACATATGCATGGCACACACCTATCCCACCCGTAACTGCTGGCATCTTCGCCCTTTCCGCCACCATGTGAACCAGTTCCGAGCTGCCGCGAGGGACCAACAGATCTATGCAGTCGTCCATCTCCAACATCTCACCGACCAAGGCACGATCGGTGGTTTCCACGAATTGGACGGAGTCCACTGGCAAGCCGGCCACCACTACCGACTCTCGTGCCAAGGATGCCAACGCTGAGTTCGTCCGGATCGCTTCTTTGCCACCGCGTAGTATTACAGCGTTTCCGGCCTTCAAACACAAAGCGGCGATATCGATGGTGATGTTTGGGCGACTCTCATAGATGACGCCGATCACACCCAAAGGAACGCGAACCCGGCGTATGAGCATCCCGTTGTATGCCCTACGTTCTTCCAAAACCTCGCCGACCGGATCGTCAAGATCCGCGATACTGATCACCGCACTCGCCATATCAGCGATTCGATCTGCGTTCAGCATCATTCGCTCGGCAACGTGCTCATCCAGACCATCGGCTCTGGCCGCCGCCAAGTCCGCATCATTCGCTGCCAATATGCGATCACTCTCGACATTTAGTGCCGTCGCCAAATTTCGCAACGCCGCGTCGCGCTGGTCAGCGGTGCAACGGCCCAACTCTTCCGCCGCCACCCGCGCCGCTGATCCCATGGCGCGAATATCCACCGTCGCCACCGTTAATGCCGGTTTTTCTACTGTAATCATCTCTTAGCTGTCACCCTGATCTGTTGCCGACACAGAGAATTTTCCGTTGCCTGACTCTCAATCCGATGAAGGTATCGGCCGTTCTGGTGTCGATTCCATCGCTCCGATTGCCCCGATCACGAGATTGTTGCGATGCACGATCTCACGACCGAAATAGTTCTCCAAAATATTGGGCATTTCGCCCGATCTCTTACCCATCACGAGCCTTGTCTGGGCTGCTGAGTAGTTGCTGAGTCCCCAAGCGACATCTTTGCCGGATAACGACTTCACTCCAATGATATCGCCACGCTCGAAATCTCCATCGACCGCGGTGACCCCGACTGGAAGCAAACTCACTCCCTTCTCAGTCAACGCGCGAACCGCACCGTCGTCGATCGTGACTGCGCCGGTAGCTTCGGTTCCACCAGTGAGCAACCATCGCTTCCGACTCTCCGTCGGCGGAACCAGCGAATGAAATCTTGTCCCGATCTTCTCTCCGTCCAGCAGTCTGCCAACGATATTTTCTACGTGCCCATCCGCGATGACCATATCTACACCTGACAAAGTGGCCACCTCAGCAGCCGCGAGCTTGCTTCGCATCCCTCCACTACCGCGGCTATCGCTCGGGCCACCGGCGAAGCCTCGGACCTCTTCAGTTATCTCGTACACGTCGTGTATCAGCACCGCGTCTGGGGTCTGGTGCGGGTCCGCCGTGTGCAGGCCATCCATCTCTCCTAACAACACCAGCAAGTCAGCGTCTAAAACATTCGCCAGCATCGCAGACAACCGATCATTGTCCCCGTAAGTCACACCGACGATCTCCTCAACCGCAACTACATCGTTTTCGTTCACGATCGGCACGATCCCCGCCTCCAGCAACATCTCCATCGTGCCACGCACATTTAGGTATCCGTCTCGTTGGTTCAGCACGCTGCGAGAGAGCAGAGTTTGCGCCACATCGATCCCGTACCGCCCGAACTCGCTCTTGTACAAGGCGATGACGTCCACCTGTCCGATCGCCGCCGCTGCCTGCCGTGCCGTTACATTCCGCCGTCGAAGTCTTCCTCGATTCTTGGGGCTGCGGGTAATAAGTGTGTCCATACCAGCACCCACTGCTCCCGAAGATACGATCACCAACTCCAGTCCCGATCGATGTGCACCTGCGATCTGCCCAACGAGGTCGGAAATCGTCTCGATGTCAAGCTCACCCGAATCCCGAGTAACGATATTCGTGCCCAGCTTGAAAACGGCACGCCTGATCGCGCGCTTATCTGGATTTGTCTTAGCAGAGAGGCGCGCCATAGGTGAGATTATAAGGTTGCAAACCTTACGTAATTTCGCGGGTCCTCGACATCTACGTTGCGCAGACGAACGATAGAATCGAACCCTAAGAACCGCCCGCAAGAGTTTGCGGGCTATTAGCGCGCGTAACCGCATGCCATCAAAAACGCAACCATTCCTTGCGACCCTAGCTGACCGATTGGCCGGTACGACTCAGTTCGACGCAATTGGCAGTTTGCTAAACCAACCGCGCTCTACCGTCCCCACTGTTTGCCCGGAGCCGGCTAATCCTTTTCTGATCGCCGCGCTTTGGCGTAATCTCAGATTACCTACTCTGGTCATCACTCCGAATCCCGACTCGGCTCAGCGTATCGTGGATCAACTGCCTACGTGGACCGGCACCCCAGATATCGACGAAGACGACTCGCCGATCCATCACTTCATCGAAACTGGTAGCATCCCTTTCGAACGCTATGAGCCAGATCGCGGCACCGCGCAACGGCGCCTGATGACGCTCGATGCACTCCGCCGTCATTCGGCCGAGGAGCCTAATCCGCCGTTGGTCGTAGCTTCCGTTCACGCAATCGCGGAAAAAACTGTCCAAAAATCCGTCTTTGATGGCATCATTCGACTACTGCGCGTTGGCGACCGCATCGATTTGACTGAGACGATGCGACATATCACCGCTTCTGGTTACGAGGTGCAACCCACCGTCGAGCAACCCGGCACCGTGTCCCCACGTGGTGGCATCATCGACATCTTCCCCGTTGGTACTGTCCATCCGATCCGCATCGAACTATTCGACGACGAAATCGATAGCATGAGGCTGTTCGACGTCGAGACTCAACGCTCTTTCAAAGATGTTGACGAGCTGCAAATTGTGCCGGCGAGAGAAGAGTTGCCAGCGTTCGTCGATCCGCAAGCGATTCGCGACTCGATCGGCTCGCTCAACACCGACAACATCGATTTCACACGGCTTTCCACTCGTCGGTTAACCGACGAGCTAAACCTCGTCGCCGAAGGCATTATCGACAGTGAACTTGCTTTCTATGCCGGTTTCTTCAACCGCGGTTCTCTGTTCGACTACTTACCGCCAGAAACGATCGTCATCGCCGTGCGCCCCCGAATAATCTCGGAATCCGCATCTGGCATCGAC
>VXTA01000202.1:6706-11613 GCA_009837685.1 Chloroflexota bacterium
GAAATAAGGCGCGTGAAAGAACGCCGTGGGGAAGTCCCCATTGACTTCCCAAGACAACATATGCTCTGGCCCGAAGTCGCACAACGCATCGAAACCGTCGGTCGGAGGCTAGAGATCGATCCATTTGGGATCGATACACGCGATCTCGGCAAGAAACTGCCACTGCCGATCAACCGCCAACTAACTGCCAGCAACGTAGATCCGAGCGCTTTCGATTTCGAAGAAGAAGAACCTGTTAGCGCAGTCCTAGACGATCCCACCATCGCGCTGCAACGCGCTATAGAGGACGGTTCAACCCAAATCGTCGCCATAACCAGCCACGCTGTCCGACTTTACGAACTTGCCGAAGAAGCTGGCATCCAAACCCGCTATCAACCCACCGTTCCCCTCCCTTTGGTGGGAGAGGACCAAGGTGAGGGGGGAAACAGTCCGAAGGCTTCGGTCGTCATCGCAGAAGGCTATGCAACTTCAGGTTTCGACCTCCAGCTAGACGACGGCGACAACATACGGATCCTCACCGACGCCGAAATCTTCGGCATCCGTCGCCAACGACGCCGTACGCACCGCCGGGCGATGCGACGCGGGCCGCAGCTAGAGCAGCTCCAACCCGGCGTCTATGTCGTTCATGTCGATCACGGCATCGCCAAATTCCTCGGGACCGAGACCAAGGAACCCGACGGGCGTGAGCACCTCGTACTCCAATACGCAAGAGACGACCGGGTGTACGTTCCCACAGAACACATCGATCGCATCCAGATCTACCAAGGTGGCGGTGAAACTGCGCCAAAGCTCTCCAAACTGGGTACTCAGGAATGGCGGTCCGCACGCAGACGCGCGAAACGAGCAACCGAGATCGTTGCCAACGAACTCCTCAGCATCTACGCCGCCCGCATGTTAGCGAAAGGTATCCAAGCCGATCCGGACACTCCGTGGCAACAAGTGCTAGAAGCGAGTTTCCCATTCGAAGAGACACCCGACCAGCTGACTGCCCTCCAAGCCGTCAAACAAGACATGGAGGACGAGAAATCGATGGACCGCATCATCTGTGGCGATGTCGGATTCGGAAAAACCGAGATCGCCTTGCGGAGCGCCTTCAAGGCCGTTCAAAATGGTCGCCAAGCCGCCGTTTTGGTGCCAACAACCCTCCTCGCTCAGCAGCACTATGACACCTTCAGGGAACGCCTTGCACCGTTCCCTGTCGCGGTTGATGTCATCTCCCGATTCCGGTCTCGCGATGACCAGCAAGACATTCTCGAACGATTAGCAGCCGGTAGGATCGACATCATAATCGGAACACACCGGTTGATCCAGCGCGATATCGTCTTCAACGACCTTGGACTGGTCGTAATCGACGAAGAGCAGAAGTTCGGTGTCAGACACAAAGAGCACATGAAAAGACTGCGTGCCGCTGTCGACGTCCTGACGCTCTCCGCCACTCCGATCCCGCGCACGCTCTACATGTCGATCGCCGGTATCCGCGACATGAGCAATATGGAGACCGCTCCTGAAGAGCGGCTACCTGTCCGCACCTTCGTCTCCGAATCCAGCGACGACTTGATCCGAGAAGCCATCTTGCGCGAACTCGATCGCGGAGGACAGGTCTTCTTCCTCCACAACCGCGTCAAAGGGATCGAACGCGTCTCACGCCGTCTCCGAGAACTCGTGCCCGAAGCCTCGTTCACTATCGGTCACGGGCAGATGCCCGAAGGACAGCTAGAGGAGGTCGTCACCGCCTTCGAACGCGGCGAGTACGACGTCCTTGTATGCACCACCATCATCGAAGCCGGCATCGACATGCCTAACGTCAACACACTCATTGTTGACGATGCCGACCGCTTCGGATTGGCTCAGCTCCACCACATTAGAGGTCGAGTCGGACGCGGAGCCAAGCAAGGTTTCGCCTACCTGCTAGTTCAACCCAACAAATCGTTGACAGAAGAAGCCGATGCTCGACTTAACACCATCCTCGCGGCTACTGAACTCGGATCCGGCTTCAAGATAGCTATGCGTGACCTCGAAATCCGCGGCATGGGCAACGTCATCGGCGCCGAGCAGAGCGGACACGTCGCCGCCATCGGCTTGCATCTCTACACCCAGTTGCTCTCCCAATCCGTCGAAGAACTAAAGAAGCGCATCGAGCAATCACCTGACGGAGAAATCCCCGCTCCTGCTCCCGCAATCGGCAACGGCGAAATCTCTTCTCCCTCCTCCTCTGAGGGAAACGCCGGTTCATTTTCCCCTTCCCCCAGTGGGGGGAGGGCCGAAAGCGATGGGGGCCCGACCAACGGACATAAACCAAAGTTGAATGGTCACTCCGACGACGATTGGCAGCCCCCGAGCATGATCCGTGCCGACATCCGCCTCGGCATCGACGACAACGTGCCTACCGAGTACGTTGAAGACCTCGCTCAACGTCTCTCCTTCCACCAACGGCTTTCTTGGGCCAGAAGCGAGCAGGAGATCGACGAACTCCGCGACGAACTCCGCGACCGCTACGGTCCAATCCCCGACAGCGTGGAAGGTCTGCTGGAAACCGCGCGTATCCGATTGCTTGCAGAGCAGGCCGATTGCGCCTCCGTCCGTGCAAGCAGCGAACGCGCACGCATCATCATGAACTCCCCCGTCGGCGGAGCGAAGACGCAGCTGCAACGGCTGCTCGGCCCCCAAGCTCGCGTCGGCAACACCCAGATCGTCATCGAAGCCGACAAGGGCATGAACGACCACGAGTTCGTCGAAGAGATCGCCGCCGTCCTCGAAACCATCCGCAACTTCAAACAGCGCGTCATGGCGTTGATCAATGCATAATCTCTAACCGTAAGCACCGAACCACAACTTTTCCGAGTCGATCCCGACAGCAAAGTATCGGTAAGGGCTACCGAAGTGGATTTCTCGCATCTTGGGTTGGAGGAACGCCGGGACATCCAAGAGTGGGTTGTCGCTAATCCGGAAATCTTGGGCGATGACTTGCTCATCATTGCCAAAGAGTTCAGTGATTTTGACCAGACCAGCGAACGATTGGACTTATTGGCGATTGACCGCGACGGCAAACTTGTGATTATCGAACTGAAGCGTGACCACAGTGGTACCGATGTCCATTGGCAGGCGATTAAGTATGCGAGTTATCTAAGACACGCGACGAGCGAAGACATTCTTCGTATGCTTGCGACCTATGAACGTGTGTCAGAAGCAGAAGCAGAAGGGAAGTTAATCGAGCATGTTGAAACAGGTTCGCTCGAAAACCTGAACGACGACCAACGGATCATTCTCGCAAGCCATCGTTTCGCTCCCGAAGTAACTTCTGCCGTGCTGTGGCTGAACGACAAGGCGCAAGACGAGCACTTGATCACTTGCGTCCAGCTTATTCCGTATCAAGATGGCGATGTCCTATATGTGCAGACAAACACCATCATTCCAGTTATTGGCACTGAGCGATATTCCATACAGATCGGCGACATTGGCATTGATGAAACCGACGGCGAGGCATCTAGCAGCGCAGGAAAAAAGCAGCGCGACGTAGGGCTCGAAACCGAGAAGATGAAGTCACACATTTCGTCCGCAAAGTCGAAGCCAGAGCTTTGGATGAACTATCTGCCCACTTAAAGACCGACGGCAAAAGCACCCACGCAATGGGCGGCAGTTCAGAACGGTGGTATTGTATGTGGCATCTAGACCGTTTTCCTTGGGCAAACACCAAGTTCAACTACGTACTCCATGTCACCCCCCGTAACGATGGTTCGTTCAGAGTGCGCGTCAATTTCGAAACCCGCAAACACTATCTCCGACAAACGCTAGGCTACTCAGACGACGACATAGATGAGTTGAAAAACCTTCTAGAGAGCAATCTAGAGTGTGAAATCCAAGACAACAATACGTTTCTGCGACCTCGGGAAATAGTGGACAACAGTGTCAGGTCATTCGATGACGAGCTAGTAGACGCAACCGCGAATGCGCTCAAGAAGATGATCGAAACTGTCACGGAGAGAGTCGAACAGTTCGCTGAATCACACGGCCAAGACGCTGATAACTGACCCCAGTTATATGCTCGGGCGTTACCAGCCCACTAATTAGCGATCTCAACCTCTCCCTCAGTCCCCTCATACGGGGATAACGCACAAGTAGGCGCGTTCCTCCTCCGAAACCAGCCTCTCAATGCCGCCGTCAAGCGTGGCCAGCTGTCCGTTTCGTTGCATCGCCGCAGCCAGCAATACAGCATCTGTAACCTGGCGGTACCCTTGGAGGCGCGAACCAATCGATTCCGGCAGATGCAGGATTGACAGATCCAGCGGCCAAAACGTATGGGAACCCAACTGTGTGAATCTCCCCAACACTCCAATAGCATCGAGAGGAGTGACGCTGTGCCGCACCACTAACGGATTGCATGACACGCGCACGAACCCCGCCTCCGTCAGAGGACAAGTCGCCCAGCCGCCCTCCCGACGCTCCTCAAACCAAGCTCTAGCGGCCGCGTGGTGCACATGGTTGGGCCAAGCAAGAGCTATCAGGACATTAACGTCCAGCAATACGATCACAGCCAGTCGTCCAAGGATCGATATACGTCCTCGCTCGTGATTGGCTCCGCATCGGCAGCAACGGGGAACGTGGTACCGTCTCCGTCTTCCCTGGTAACGGTACTTCTGAAACCGCGCCGTGCCAGTTCTGATAAGGCGCTGCCGAGACTACTTCTATTCCGTTCCGCCAACGCCCGGGCAACTGCCAATACATCATCGTCGATTGTTACGGTCGTACGCATATCGACATCATAGCATCAACGCATCAAGATGTCTCATGGGAAACACCACCGGTAGAATCGCATTTCAATGACCCCAGATTCTTCGAGATCATTGAATACGGCCCTGAAATCCTCATGGTCCGACCACATCGAAGGCATCAACGCCCTCGGCGAATCG
>VXTA01000202.1:11623-12441 GCA_009837685.1 Chloroflexota bacterium
ATCCTAGCCAGCGGATGGAAGCCCACCGCGATCCTCGGCATATCGCGTGGAGGACTCATCGCCGCCGCGATGCTCTCTTACATGCTCGACCTGCGCCTAATCCAAGCCGTCCGCGTCGAGCACTACGACGATCACAACAACCGACTCGCATCCGGAGCCCGGTTCGTCGACGGTCCCCAACCATTCGCCACCCTCAACGTATCCACAGAGCGCCTGCTCATCGTCGATGACATCGTTGACACCGGCGAAACCCTGAAACTCGTCTGTCAAGCGGTCGACGATCACGCGAACGAGATCAAAGTTGCCGCCCTTTACATCCGCTCCAACCAGAAACACACCGCGGACTGGTACTGGAAGGTTGAAGACGAATGGGTCGTCTTCCCTTGGGCACCAGAAAACTGAGCCGTCTGTCGTGCGTCGCTGTCGGCAAATAGCACTTACGTCTCGGCCACCGCGCTAGGGCGTGATTACGGCGCTCTGATGGGGTTCCGCCACCTCAAACCCGGAAATCGCGCGAAGTCCGAGTCGTTGGAATGGACTTCAGCCTGATGCTCCATAGCGATTGCGGCGATATGGGCGTCGGTGACCAAGTTTCCACCTACGCCAGCCGCCTCTAAGTTCTGCCGAAACAGACCGAGATGCAGAGGACCAGGATTGACGGGCACGACGTGCGGGTGCTCGAACCACTCCTTGACCACGTCGACCGCCACCGTTGGCATCAACGGGTTAGCTAACGCGCTACGATTCGTTATGATCCTGACGAAGCCACTCACTACTACCGCTGACAAACCGACACGTTCAGTGCCGTTCAACAACCG
>VXTA01000337.1 GCA_009837685.1 Chloroflexota bacterium
GACTATGAAATCTACATCGAGCACTTTGCATTGAATCGGAATGGGCAAGCACCCAAGGGTTGGAACGATTACCGCAATGGCGTAGAGTGGAAACGAAGCATCCATAACCAACATAAGACGACGTTAATCGAAACCTACAGTTGGCAACGTTCCGAAGGCATCCTCCAAGAATCACTCCGTAATGAACTCGAATCGCAGGGCGTCAAGTTTCGTAGCGTGCCGATCAAAGACCTCCTACAGAAACTTGCTGAATGGGTTGTAACGTGGCTCGCTCGTCTGTTGGTCAAATTTCTGAATCACGTCAGAACTAACGACATTTCTGCCGATGAGCTACGGAAACGGGCAAACTCAGGAGTCACCAATGTTCGACAAGCGGCATTTTTGAGACTGTTCGAGAAAATTCGGGACCGCTATGAAGGCGCGCTCAGAACGGATCAAACTCTTGACTTTTACGATCTCATTAATCGAGCTTCGGATTTGATTCGCAACGGGCGATCCAACAAGTCATATCGTTACGTGCTCGTTGATGAGTTTCAGGACATCTCAGCTGGACGAATGGGGTTGTTGCGATCGCTGAGTACACCTGACACTGCGTATTATCTTGTAGGCGACGACTGGCAATCGATCAACAGGTTTGCTGGGAGCGACGTTAGCCTATTGCGTAACTGTGGACAGCATCTCGGTTTTACTCAAACTAGGGAGTTGAGCCAGACGTTCCGGTATGGCAAAGGCATTCTAGATCCGGCCTCGCAGTTCGTTCGCAAGAATCCGATACAGACGCAGAGGGTGATGAAACCGACGGTCGCCCAAGTTGATGATGGAATCTCAATCATCGCATCGGCAGAAAACGAAAACGGACATCAAGTTGACGGACTTCACATTGCACTAGACGATATATCGGGCAGGGTTGGCACTATCAATCAATCAGATTGCAACGTCCTAGTCCTTGGCAGGTATTGGTTCAACAATCCTGATTTGCCGCCGAATGGGAGGTGCCATGGACATCTAAGCGTCCGATACAGCACCGTGCACAGCGCAAAGGGACAAGAGGCCGACTATGTGATTGTCTTGGGGCTTAAGAGTGCCCGTTTGGGATTCCCATGCAAGATTGAAGATGATCCGCTCCTGCAACTCGTTATGCCGCCTTCAGAGGAGGGGGAGTTGCGATTCTCGGAAGAGAGGCGACTGTTCTATGTTGCCCTCACGCGCGCGCGCCGTGGCGCATATTTGATAGTCGATCCAGATCGTCCGTCGGAGTTTGTCAAAGAATTGCGGGCTGAGCATAGGCTGCGCCGGTATGGTGAGATTTCCGATGACCTACGTCCTGCATGCCCTAACTGCGGCACTGGGAAATTAAAGGAGTCACAGAGTGGACAGAATCTCCGTTGCACCAATTTTCCTTCGTGCACTCACCTTGCGCCGTGTTGCGAATATTGTGATGATGGTTTCACGGTAATTTCAGGCGCCGGCGAAAGCGAGTGTACCAACGAAGGTTGCGATAATCCCGCATCGGCATGTCCAAAATGCCGTACCGGCGTTCTGAGCCAGCGAAACGGCAGGCATGGTCCGTTTTGGGGTTGTACCAATTATTGGGCAGAACCGCCTTGTGAATTTACTCTTGATTTCGCCAGCCAGTATTCGTGAGTGTTGGGCTGAACCGCAGATTGTTATGTTGCTCTAACCCCGCGCTCCCTCGAGATACGCCCGTGCCTCCGCCAGCAGGAAGCGAGAGGCACCGCTGACGATCCACTTAACACCGCGTTCGTGCCAGAACTGTGCTTGTTCGACAGTGACACCTAGGGTGCCGGAGATTTTGCCAGCATCGTGGGTTTTCTTGACGAGGGTTTCGATCTCAGAAACGACTTCGGGGTGGGAGATCTGTCCGGGGTAGCCCATGTTGAGTGATAGGTCGCCGGGGCCGAAGAAGATGCAGTCGGCGTTTTCGACAGCGATAATCTCGTCGGCGTTCTCGATGCTCTCAGGCGTCTCGATCTGAAGGCAGACGAAAGTCTCTTCGTTGGCTTGTTTGACGTATTCGGCTTGGTCTTGAATGCCGAACATTGCGCTGCGTCCAGAAAATCCGCCGCGTTTGCCAACGGGCGGGTATTTGACGGCGTCGACGACGGCGCGGCCTTGTTCGCCGTTGTTGATGAGCGGGATCATGACGCCTTGCGCGCCGCCTTCGAGGTAGCGCTGAATGTGTTGCTGGTCGTTCATGCCGATACGGACTATGGGTGTCGTGCCGGAAAGTTCGGCGGCACGAATCATGTTTTCCGCGGTCTCATAGTCCATGATGCCGTGTTCGCAGTCGATCACGACGAAGTCGAAACCGGCCCAACCCATGAGTTCGACCAATGCGGGAGCAGGCCATCCGACGAACGGACCGAGGGTGGTTCCGCCGTCGAGCATCTTTCGCTTCATGGTGTTGGTTCGCATTGGGAGTCTCCGGGCTCGTGTATTCGCGATGTTTCAGGTTAATTCAAATCGAAGAATTCAGAGACATGATGCCAGACATCTTCGGCAACCTCGTTCGGATTTCGAGCAGCGTCGATTTCGATCCATCTGCTAGGTTCGCGATTGGCGAGTTCGCGGTAGCCACGACGGACGCTGCGGTGGAAACGCATCGGTAGTTCCTCGAAACGGCGTTGGGTTTCACCGGTGGAGTCGTCTTCAGCGTCGCGCCGGCCGAGTCCGGTTTCGGGTGTCACGTCGAGCAAGATGGTTAGGTCGGGCGCGACCTCGTTGGTTGCTAGTTCGTTGGCGTGGCGGAGGCGGTCTAGGTTGAGATTGCCGCCATAGCCTTGGTAGGCAATCGTGGAGTCGGAGAAACGGTCGCCGATCACCGTGGTGCCGTTATTCAATTCAGGAACAATAACATCGTGCATGAGTTGTGCACGGGCGGCCATAAAGAGCAGGGCGTCGGCCGCCGGAACGTTGTTGCTCTGCGATTTGATGATGTCTCGAACTTGCTCTCCGAGACGGGTCGTGCCGGGTTCACGGACGACCAAGACAGGCAGGTTGAGGCTCTCTAGGCGCTGCCTGAGCAGCTCAACCTGTGTGGTTTTGCCTGCGCCTTCGCCGCCTTCGAAAGAGATGAATGGCGCTTTGTGAACCGACCTGCGCGGCATGGTGAGGATACCGAGTCTATGCCGTCTTTGTGCGGATCATCGCCGCCTGCGACGGATGATGACGTGACGGTTTGGTTCGTGGCCAGTGCTGGCAGATCCAACGTTGTATCGGGCGGCCAAAGCGTGCTGCAGTCGTCGGATGTGAGCGGATTGTGCCGAGAGGTTGATCTTGCGATCGCCGCTCAAGACGCGTTCAACGGCGCGTTCCGCTTCCTCGAGCGCTTCTTCTACGATGTATTCGTCTTCGGGCGACCCGCTCGATTTGCCGTTGGCAAATCCCGGACGCTCAATTTCGAATCGGCTCAAGAACTGTTCAATCTGTTCGCGAGTGCTTCGCCGAAGGACGTAGACCGGAACGCCGTCGCGTTCGGCGCGTTTGACGGCTGGCGGTCGTCGGCCGTACTGAAGTTTGGTTGTGACGAGCACGTCGGCATCGGCGGCGGACTCCGAGAGTGCGACCGGTACGCCCATAGCTCGGATGCCGGATCTCAAGGTTTCACGAGGGACGCCGAACGGATGCACGCGGATGGGAGGGTGATCGGGCAACGTGTCTTCATCGTTGGATGCTGATTTATTCCGCTTAACACCGTTCCCGTTGCGATTCTCGGGGCCATCCGATTGGTCGTACGAACGACGCGGCGAACGGACGGAGTTGAGATCGAAGGCGGCGGTTTCAAACCCGTCTTCGGATTCCATGGCGTCTTCAACCTGAGATTCGACGGAACCGTCTTCCTTGAGTCGGCGCATTTCTAACGGGACTTGGAGACCGCGGAGCATTCGATCCACTGCTCTTCCGACATCGTTGTGGACGCCTAAGTAGTAACGCTCTCGCATCTCGACAACGACATCGAAAGTCGGCGTGTGCTTGCGTTCGAGAACAGTTTTCTGCGTTCGCCGCCGCCGCGCTTCGATGTCGCCGAGAGTTACGGCTTGAGTACCGCCTACGAGGTCGGACAGAGTCGGGTTGCTAATGACGTTGCCCAAGGTGTTGCCATGTGCGGTGGCGACTAACTGGACGCCGCGTTCGGCGATGGTACGTGCAGCGATGGCTTCTAACTCGGTGCCGATTTCGTCGATGACGACGACTTCGGGCATGTGGTTCTCGACAGCTTCGATCATTATTCGGTGCTGCAACTCAGTGTTGGGCACCTGCATTCTGCGCGCCCGCCCGATTGCAGGATGGGCTACTGCGCCGTCGCCGCCGATTTCATTGGAGGTGTCGACGATTACGACGCGTCGCGAGGCATCGTCGGCGAGAACCCGAGCAACTTCTCGCAGAATGGTGGTTTTGCCGACACCGGGTCGGCCTAGGATGAGGACGCTGCGGCCCGATTCGATTAGGTCTTGGATCAGGCGCACTGTGCCGAACACGGCGCGACCGACGCGGCAGGTCAAACCGACGGGATTGCCTTCGCGATCGCGTATGACGGAGAAGCGATGCAGGGTCCGTTCAATGCCAGCGCGGTTATCGTCACCGAAACGTCCGAGTCCTGCAATGACGCCAGCGATATCTTCCCTGGTTACCTCATCGTCGCTCAACACGATCGAGCCATCGACAAAACGTGCTTCTGGAACGCGGCCGAGATCGACTATAACTTCGAGGAGACTGGACATATCGTGTCGTTCACCTATGTTTTCGTCGAGGCCCGCGCAGAATGATTCGGGCAAGACGTTGAGGAACGCGTCCATGTCGTCGACCACGTGACGTTGGTTCAGATTTGAGGCGGTGTTCAGGGTCCCGTTGGTTTGGATTGTTTCTATTTGTTCGTTGGTGCTGATATCAACCATGATATGCGCGGACGCGTCCCGGTCGAAGTTTCCTGGTGCCACGTCCCGGGTCGGAAACTCGAGATTGGGAAATCGTCACTGCCGACTTGGCGTTGCTTGCGTAGTTGTTGGTTTTCAGAGTCAAATTTAGAGGGATGCGGCGATTAGCGCTGTCACATCCGCAGTGCGGCTCGAGTAACCCCACTCGTTGTCGTACCAGCCGACCACTTTGACGAAAGTCCCGGAGCCAGAACCATCCTCCGCGACCACGGCGGTTGAGAGCGCGTCGATGGTGCAGGAGTGTGGATCGCCGATGTAGTCAGAGGATACGAGCGGTTCGTCGGATACGTGCATCACGCCATTGAGGTCGCCGGATTCGCTGGCTCTGAAGGCATCGTTGACTTCTTTTGCGGTGACCGATTTTGCAAGTCGAACGGTCAGATCTGTGACCGAACCGGTGATGACCGGTACGCGATATGCCATACCGTCGATCTTTCCAGTTAGCTCAGGAATCGCGAGAGTAACGGCTTTTGCGGCTCCAGTTGTAGTCGGTATGATGCTGTTGGCGGCGGCCCGGGCGCGTCGGAGATCGCTGTGGACTTGGTCAAGAATAGCCTGGTCGTTCGTGTATGCATGGATAGTGGACATCAACGCGTGTTCGATGCCGAACGCGTCGTTGAGAACTTTAGCCATCGGGGCAACGCAGTTGGTGGTGCAAGACGCGTTCGAGATGACGTTGTGCTTTGACGAGTCGTATTGGTCTTCGTTGACGCCAAGGACGATGGTGATATCTTCGTTGGTTGCGGGTGCGGAGATGATCACCTTCTTGACACCGAATGATAGGTGGCTGGAGGCTTGTCTCGCATCGGTGAAGAAGCCGGTCGATTCGATGACGATTTCGACATCAGCATCGTCCCACGGGATTTAGCCGGGTCGCGTTCGGAGAAGACGGTGATTGTCTCTCCGTTGATGACCAAAGATCCGTCAGCTATTTCGACGTCGCCGTCGTATCTGCCGTAGGTCGAGTCGTACTTGAGGAGGTGCGCTTGCTGTTGCGGGTTTGCGAGGTCGTTAATTGCGACTACTTGCAACTTGTCGGGATGTCGTTGGCTGATGGTTCGGAAGACTTGCCGTCCGATCCTGCCGAAACCGTTGATACCGATCTTGGTTCTGCTCATATTGTTGGTTCTGTCCCTCGCTGATTGTAGGTAGTTTCGCTGAACTGATCTTTCGCTAGTTGCAGATTACACCTCGCGGCGAAATCTCGTCATGCGGTTTTTATCACGCTCATACCGGCGTATCGGCCTTTATCGCCCGCCCAATCTTCGATGCGAAGGAGGCGGTTGTATTTGGCAACACGCTCGCTACGTGCGGGTGCGCCAGCTTTGATTTGACCGCATGCCGAACCGACCGAGATGTCGGCGATGGTGGTGTCTTCAGTCTCGCCGGAACGGTGGCTGACGACGACTCCGAAATCGGCTTCGCGGGCTCTACGGATAGTGTCGAGCGTCTCGGTTACGGTTCCGACTTGGTTGGGTTTGATCAAGATCGCGTTGGCGGCTTTTTCGTTGATGCCGCGTTCGAGGAAGGCGGTTTGGGTTACGAAGAGATCGTCTCCGACGAGTTGGACGCGGTCACCAATGGCTTCGGTGAGGATCTGCCAACCCTCCCAATCGTTTTCGGCGAGACCGTCTTCGACACTGCATATGGGGTATTCGGCGCAGAAGGCATCGTATTCATCAGCCATCATTTGCGCGTTGAGTCTGAGCCCCTCACGCTTCATGCTGTAGCGTTTGACCTCAGGGACGTAGAACTCGCTGGCCGCCGGGTCGAGAGCGATGAAGATCTCTTCGCCGGGCAGGTATCCCGCGGATTCGATGGCATGCGTTACGTAACCGAGTGCTTGACGGTTGGTGAGGCCGACGGGTGCAAAACCACCTTCGAGGCCGACGGATGTAGATAGTCCTTCAGACTGGAGAAGTTTTCCGAGTGCTTGGTAGATCTCGGAACCTGCTCGGAGTGCTTCGGAGAGCGATTCGACGCCCGCGGGCATGACCATGAACTCTTGGAACTCAGTCGATCCCGCCGCGTGTGCCCCGCCGTTGAATATGTTGAGCATGGGTACCGGGAGGATGTATTTGTCCTCGTTTCCGATGTGGTCAGCTACGAGATCGTAGAGCCATTCCCCTTGGCTGCGGCTCGAGGCCCGAAGGACGGCCATTGAGATGGCGAGCATAGCGTTTGCGCCGTAACGCGACTTGTTGCCGGTTGCGTCGGCATCGATCATCGCGGCGTCTACAGTGCGTTGGTCGTTAGCGTCGAGACCTACGACGGCATCGTTCAACGGTCCATTGATGTTGGCAACAGCTTGGAGCACGCCTTTGCCATTGAAGCGTTTCGGATCGCCGTCACGCAGCTCCCATGCCTCGTTTTCGCCAGTGCTTGCGCCAGAGGGTACGGATGCGCCGTTTCGGGTACCGTCCTCGAGGAGTACCTCGGCATAAACCGTGGGGTTGCCCCGGGAGTCGAGTATCTCTTTTCCGCGTACGAATTTGATGTTGCTCATTCTCAACAAGTTTGCAATATGAATGCGCGATTCTGTTAACGCGCTTGCGGGATTAAAGCTAACGGAGACCTGATGCGGATCAGGCTCGGTTTTGACGAGCAAGCTGGATCGCTGTAGTGACGGCTTCAGCGGCGTCGCGGGCGTAAGTGACTTCCGTGAAACGCGACTTGCCTCCGTCGTCGCGTAGATTGGCTTCCAATCCTTCAAGAGCGACTACGGGTACGCCTGCGATCATTGCGAAGCTGAGTTCGTTGGATGTGCCCCATTTTCCGGGGAGCGCGATAACGGCATCGCTCGCATTCGCAACGAGAACGTTCCTGACGAAACCGAGTGGTGTCGGGATAGCGTAGTCGATGTACGGATTGGCTTGATTGCGTTCGGTGGTTGAGAGGATGCCGATGGTTGTTCCGCCCGCGGATTTGGCACCTTTGGCGGCGCGCTCCATGGTGCCGCCCATGCCGCCGTTGACAAGGATGCAGCTAGCTTCGGCGATGTGGCGACCAACTTCCTCTGCGAGTTTGAGGCCTTCGGGTGTCGTATGGTCGCGATCGCCACCTATGACGGAGATGTAGATGGGATGTTGAGACACGGTATTTCTCGTGTTTGTGTGCGACTAATTACTCGCTACGAATCGGCGCAGATTAAGACAAAGCGTTGGACTGTGCCTGTTTCATTTGGTCACACCCGATGCGCGCCAAATCGAGCATCTCTTGCATCTGGTCAGCAGTGAAAGGCTTGCCCTCAGCGGTTCCTTGTACCTCAACGTAATCACCGGAACCGGTCATCACGATGTTCATGTCGACTTCTGCGCGGGAGTCTTCCTCGTACGGCAAGTCCAGCAGGCACTTATCGTTGACGATTCCGACGGATATCGCTGAGACGCTGTCGATGAGGATACGGGTATCATCTCCGCGTTGAGTTTGAAGGGAGTTGATCGCTTGCGCCAAGGCGACGTAACCGCCGGTGATCGAAGCGGTACGAGTGCCGCCATCAGCGCGAAGCACGTCGCAATCCACCGTTATTGCACATTCACCTAGCGCGGACATGTCAGTTACGGCTCGCAAGGAACGACCGATCAGGCGCTCGATTTCTCGGCTGCGCCCACTGGAAGCTGCGCGACGACGATCGATCCGATCGTCGGTCGATCTTGGAAGCATTCCGTATTCAGCCGTGACCCATCCGGTTCCGCGACCGCGCATCCAACGCGGGACATCAGTCGAGACGGTGGCGGTGCAGATGACATGCGTATTGCCGAGTTTCACCAGTGCCGATCCTTCGGCGTTCGGCATGAAACCTGGTTCGATCGATATTGGTCGACACTTATCGTATCTTCGACCATCGGATCGTTCAATTGAAGATGACATTCGCGCGATTTTAATCGAATAGATCGATCCGCCTCTGATCCTGAGAGTGCGTGTGTCTTCGTTGAGGAATGAAAGTGGTGCTTTGGCATAATCGATGCATCGGATCCGAATCAATGAACCGGCAATAGCGAGGACATTTCACGATGAGAGTCGTCATCATGGGAGCAGGAGCAGTTGGAGCGTACTACGGAGGTGCGTTAGCGAGGAATGGTGCAGATGTCGTGTTAGTTGCTCGGGGTGACCATGCGGAGGCTATGCGGCTGGAAGGATTGCGCGTCGAATCGCATTGGGGCGACTACGTGGTGCATCCTAAAGTGGCACTGACGCCCGAAGAGGCTGGAGTCGCGGATTTGGTGCTTCATTGCGTGAAGCTTTACTCGAATGCCGAGACGATACCGACGATGCACCCGCTGATGGGCGATGGGACCGCAATTCTCACAGTGCAGAACGGGATTACTGGTGGGGATTCGCTGGCTAGCGAGTTTGGCTGGGAGAAGGTTTTGGAGGGTGCAACTTACATCGAGACTTCTATCGCAGGGCCTGGGCACATTGTTCAGACCGGCAGTGCCGCACGCATAGAGTTCGGTGAGCGAGATGGTTCCGTAACTCAGCGCGTCCAAGAGATACCAGACGTGTTGTCAGTACCTGGAATACAAGTCGATGTGAGTACCGACATCCAAGCATCGCTATGGTCGAAGATGGTGGCGATCGGTGCGCTGGGTACGATTGTGACAGCGGCGAGGGCTTCGTTGCCAGAGGTGTTATCGATGGATGGCGGTTTGGACACGATCCGTACCGTCATGGAAGAGATAGTCGCCAGCGGCAAGGCGAATGGTGTGAAGTTTCCGAGTGGGATCGTCGACGCGAAACTTGCGGATGCGATTGCAGAGGCGGACGAGTTTCAGTCGTCGTTGCAGTCAGACTTCAATCGCGGAGGGAAGTTGGAGTTGGATGACATCTTGGGTGCGGCGGTGCGATTGGGGCGCGCTTCAGGAATAGCGATGCCGGCGAGTACGGCGTTGGTGATGACGTTGCAGAAGTTTAAGGATGGTGCCTAGCTGCGTGGATGACCGGTTGCGCGGCGAGTTTGGGCTTGCAGCTAGCGGCGCGATTTGCCATCTGGTTTATGATTGCGCATAAATTGAAAACCTGCGTTAACACGTTAGTTGGCATCGGGTCGGGATGAAATACCTCGATGGTTAGTCCTGCGTAACAGCGAGCTTCCCATTTCCCACATCGCCAACTAGACGGATTCCACAAAGATAGGAGAAGAGAGTATATGGCGGCACTGGCATCGTCTCAGATCAGGAACATCGTTCTAGCGGCACACAGCGGAGCCGGCAAGACGACGCTGGCCGATGCCATGTACTACAAGACGGGCGCGGTCAACCGTCGTGGCCGCGTAGACGAACAGACGAGCCTATCCGATTATGAACCAGAAGAGCAGGAGCGAGGCTCCAGCGTTCAGATGGCGATCCTGCCGTGCACGTGGCGGGACCACAAGATCAACGTGCTCGACACACCGGGCTACCCGGACTTCCGTGGCGACATGCTGTCGGCGATGCGGGTTGCGGACGCGGCGGTGATGTTGATATCTGCGCCGTCAGGCATCGAGGTTGGCTCGATACAGGCGTGGCAAGCCGCAGAAGAAGCCGAGTTGCCGCGAGTGATCGTGGTAAACAAACTAGATCGACCAGAAACGGACTTTGACGAGGTCGTGAGTGTGATTCAGGACGCTTGGGGTCGGATGTGCGTGCCGGTTCAAGCTCCTGAGGGTAGTGGAGAGGGATTGACCGCGATAACTGATTTACTGGATGGCGCGGTTGAGGATATGCCCGAAGAGTTAGTCGAGGCGATTGCGGAGTCGGACGATGACTTGATGATGATGTATCTCGAGGGCGAGGAACTGAGTGCCGAAGATCTTATGAATGGACTTCGATCTGCGATTCGATCTGGCACCGTAGTCCCAATATTCGCAATGGCGGCTGACAAGGAGATAGGCGTAGAACAGTTCATGGATGCCGTTGTCAACTTGGTACCGGCACCGGAAGACGAGCTACCCGAAGGCGTAACCGAAGATACGCCTGCCAACCTGATCTTTAAGACTTCCGCTGACCCGTTCGTCGGCAAGGTCTCGTACATGCGTGTATACGGCGCTTCATTGTTGCCGAACTCGCAACTGGTTACTGGGTCGAAGGGTGACAGCGAGCGTGTGGCGCAGGTGTATTCTCCAGTCGGCAAAGAGTTGACGGTCGTGGACGAAGCGGTACGCGGCGACATTGCAGCAGTCACCAAGTTGCAGGAAGCGTCGACGTATGACACATTGTGTTCACGGGACAACATGGTCGAGTTGGAAGGCGCAGAGCTGCCCGCTCCGATCTTTGCGCTGGCGATCAGCCCGGAATCGCAGGCCGACCTTGACAAGATGGCGACATCATTGACGCGCATCACTGAGGAAGATCCGACCCTGCACTTGGAGCGAAACGCCGAAACAGGTCAACTGGTGCTGCATGGTCTCGGCGACATCCACGTTGAGATGGCGATCCAACGCATCGCGCGCAAGTTTGAAGTCTCGCTAACGACCTCGTTGCCGAAGATTGCGTACCGCGAAACGATCGTGTCTAATGCCGATGTCGACTACAAGCACAAAAAGCAGTCGGGTGGAAGCGGCCAGTATGGTCACGTCCTGATGCGCGTCGCACCGTCGCAACCAGATTCCGGGATCGAGTTTTCGAGTTCGGTCGTCGGCGGTAACGTGCCTCGCGAATACATTCCTTCAGTCGAAAAGGGTGTGCGGAATGCTGCTGCGCAGGGCGTTTTGGCTGGGTTCCCAGTCGTGGGGATAAATGTCGAACTTTATGACGGAAGCTCGCACTCGGTCGACTCATCCGGCGTCGCATTCGAGATCGCGGGCAGCATGGGATTCCGCCAAGCGATGCGGGATGCACGGCCTCAACTCTTGGAGCCAGTGTTGAAGGTCGACGTCATGGTGCCGGATGAAACCGCTGGCGACGTGATGGGAGATCTGAACCGCAAGCGGGCTCGGATCAGTGGCATGGAGCCGTTGGGCAACGGATTCACAGTAGTCAAAGCTGAAGCTCCGACATCGACGATGCAGCGCTATGCTGCGGACTTGCGC